>CAVDWX010000057.1:0-5649 GCA_963612735.1 Gemmiger formicilis
GTGTATTTTCCTGATTTTAAGCATATCGGCCCAGAATCACCCAAAACAAAAAACCACGATATAATCGAATAAAAAAGGACTGACATTTATCGTATCAATCCAATTCTAGTAATGTGGAGCACTCGACGGGAATCGAACCCGCGTATTCAGCTTGGGAAGCTAACGTTCTACCATTGAACCACGAATGCGAATATAAATATATTATCTTATTTAATATAAAGGGCAACGAATTGTTGCCCGATTTGTTGGTGGATACTGAGGGGATCGAACCCCCGACCTCCTGTACGTCAAACAGGTGCTCTCCCAGCTGAGCTAAATATCCAACTGGTGCCGACTATAGGAATTGAACCTACAACCTACTGATTACGATTCAGTTGCTCTACCGGATTGAGCTAAGTCGGCAACTGTAGTCGCTCAATTATATTATGGTAATCTAGATTAAAGTGCAACCATTTTTTACGATTTGACAAAAGCTTTTTTACTACTTTTAGTACTAAGTTGAATCTTTTCTTTACGGCATACCATTTCAATTGCCTTTTTTCCATTGACTAAAGCAAGAGGAAGTCCACCAGGAGAAAACATCCATTGTCCCGCTAAAAGGAGGTTTTTAATACCAGGCACTTTCCCGTCATGACATACTAGTTTAGAAAAAGGGCGGAATAAAAATGACATATATTCTCCTCGAGGAGCGTTAGTATATCTTCTCATTGTTAAAGGAGTGGCCACATCTAAACACGTAATATCATTTCTACATTGAGGGAATTTTTTAACAATTCTACCGATAATAATATCACCAATATGTTTCTTACATTTCTGATATTCCGTTGGATTTTTAGAAAGTTTTTCCCAAAAATCAAATGTATTTGAATATTGATCAAGCAACACTTCACTAGTGATATAGCCATCATTAGAATAGGTTTCTTTATCATAATTAAATTGTCTTAAAGTAATGACTGATATAAGTTCATCACCAATATAAAACGGTTCAACTTCAAAAGAATAAGGAGAAGGAATATTTAAATCTTTCATCTTGAGAGAAACTAAGCAACACGAAGGAGCAATGTGCTTATTCGGTTTATTAAATCGCTTAGTAAATTTTAAGATATAGCTAGAAGGAGGAAGTAAATTATTAATAGCGTAATTGACATCCATAGCCATGATGTAATAATCCGCAAAATAAACTCTTCCATCTTTTAATTTAACGTGTTTAATTTTCTTTTTATGAACATCAAGAGAATCTACTTCCGAATTTAATAAAAGTGTTCCACCAAGTGAAAGGAAGCGAGTTTTCATTCTTTCCACCATCGGTTTAGATCCACCAATGGGAATACCACCATTATTAAATGCCACCGTAGCGTAAGAATAGATGAGCGAATATAAATTTCCAGGTCCAGGTTGAGCATGACTTATAGCCCATCTTAAAACTGGGCTTTTAAACTTTTTAGCGTATTTTTCGCAGCTCATCATCATATTTTTAAAATAATCAGGTGAAGCTAGTAATAAATCTAAACCTAATCGCATATATTGACGAATTGAAAACGAATCGCCAATGGGAAGTTCAATATTACCAACTGCATAAACCATATCAAAGAAATGAGTTATCTCTTTTTTATCCTCAGGAGATAAAGCAATCCAAGAGGCTTCAGCTTTTTCTAAATCGCGATAAAAAGAAACTTTCTTTCCTTCGTATTCAAAAGTTCCCCAACTCGGTAGATAAATGAGATCATCTTGACTAGAAAAGGCACCAACATTTTTCCAAATAGAAGAAAGAATGCTATCTTCATTAGTGCCAGTTAACCAATGGATACAGCCATCGATATACATGCCATTACGATACCAACCAGTACAAAATCCGCCAACAGAAGGATTCTTTTCTAAGATAATTGCATGTAGTCCACATTGTTCAGCATAAATCCCAGCGGTTAAACCACTGACACCGCCCCCGATGATAATGACTGATTTATTTTGATTCATAGATAATATTATTCGACCAAGCAAAGTCTAATACATATAATAAATTAAAATCTAATAAATAACAAACTAAATTGTGCGGTTAAATCAATATAAATTTACTATCGGCTAATTAAACAAATGCCGTTTGCAATTTATAGGTAATTCAATAAAAAAGGAAGAATTACAAAATAGCGGATGATAAATAGCCATTATTTTTTAAATCTTGCTTCATCATAATATCGCTCTTTATACGATTATATTTTGTTATTTTGTAATCGTATTTGTCACACTAACATCAACAATACAAAGGACAAACTTTCTCATTAACATCTAATGAAAACCTAAAATTCTTATAAAAAGTATTTTTTAATTAAGCTACCGACAAATTGCAAACTGCATCAGCAAGTAATTGTTAACTATTAAATTAATTTAATATATAATACAGGCAATCGGGAGTAGCAAAGTAGAGAACCGACATCACGATACAAAGAAGTTGTATCCGGAACCCTACCATATAATTATGCGCGAGACGATAAGTTAAGGAGTAATTATATGTTTGAAGAAAAAACTGTTACTAATGTTGTTGAACAATTAAATACTGATTTAGAAAATGGTCTAACTAATTTAGAAGCATCAAAACGCTTATCTACATATGGACCTAATAAATTAAAAGAAAAGAAAAAGAAGTCCTGGATAAGGATATTTTTTGAGCAGATGAATAATCCAATGATTTTCGTTCTGTTCGCCGCTATTGCAGTGACCATCGGTGTATCGATATATGAAACTATTAAATGTGCAAATAATGGTTGGATAATAAACGGAGAAAAGGTAACCAATCCTTTTATCGAAGTTGGAGATTGGCCTGATGTTATCATTGTTTTAGTTGTCATATTATTAAATTCTTTAATCGGCACCATTCAAGAAGTAAAAGCTGCAACATCATTAGATGCTTTAAAAAATTTAGCGGCCCCTGAATGTCATGTCATTAGAGATGGGAAAAGAAGCAAAATCAAATCCCAAGAATTGGTTCCTGGAGATGTTGTGATATTAGAAGAAGGCGATACTGTAGGAGCGGATCTTAGACTAGTTGAAACTGTCAACTTAAAAATCAATGAATCATCATTAACTGGTGAATCAGTACCTGTTTTAAAAAATAGCGAAATTACTTTTACTAATGAAGTCGGCATTGGAGATCGAGTTAATTTAGCCTTCATGTCCACTCCTGTCACCTATGGAAGAGGGAAGGGAATCGTTATTTCAACCGGTATGAATACGGAAATCGGTCGTATCGCTAAAGCACTCGATGAAGAGGAAGAAGAACAAACCCCACTTCAAAAAATCTTAGCAAAATTAAGCAAAGTTCTTGGTATATTTACCCTAGGAATTGTCGTTTTAGTTTTAATTGTCGATATTATTTATATTTTTGTTCATAATCAGCAAAACGATATTTCTTCTTGGATTGATAGCGTTTTAAGCGCGATTGCATTAGCGGTCGCAGCCATCCCCGAAGGTTTAGCGGCAGTGGTGACAATTGTCCTTTCAATTGGTGTTCAAAGAATGGTTAAAGCTAATACCGTGGTAAGAAAGTTGCCTAGTGTCGAAACTTTAGGGGCGGTTTCAATTGTTTGTAGCGATAAAACTGGAACTCTAACTGAAAATAAAATGACGGTTGTTGAGGCTTATACATATGGTCATTATTATAATGAAGATAACTTTAATGAAAATAATAAGGATAAAGATGATTTAACGATACTCGCTAAGGGAATGTCATTATGTTCTAACGCTTCTATTGATAACGGTGTATACGGCGATCCTACTGAAATTTGTTTAGTTGTTTTAGCTAATAAATTCAACATGCATAAAGATGACTTAGAAAAAGAATTCCCGCGTGTGGATGAACTACCATTCGATAGCGAAAGAAAGATGATGTCGACAAAACATCTTAACAAAGATAAATATATCGTCTTTACAAAAGGGGCCTTGGATAGTATTTTGCTCCACACCACTAAAATATTAATAAATGGGGAAATAAAAGATATTAATAAAGATCATATCGATGAAATATATAAAGCCAATAAATATTTCTCAGATAAAGCATTAAGAGTATTAGCGTTAGCCTATAAATATGATGATAATGATATAAGTGAAGATAATTTAATCTTCGTTGGTTTAACCGCGATGATTGATCCTGCACGAAAAGAAGCTAAGCCAGCCGTTCAAACTTTTAAAAATGCCGGAATTACCACTATTATGATTACAGGCGATCATATCGATACAGCTTTTGCCATTGCTAAAAAACTCGGTATTGCTGAGGATATAAGTCAATGCATGATGGGAAAAGACATCGATAAATTATCTTTTGAAGAATTGAAAGAAAAAGTAAAAACACTGCGAGTATTTGCTCGTGTTTCTCCACAAAATAAAGTATCAATTGTAAAAGCGTTTAAAGAAAACGGTAATATATGCGCGATGACAGGAGACGGAGTTAATGATGCACCGTCTTTAAAAGCCGCGGATATCGGTATTGCTATGGGCATTACCGGCACTGATGTGGCTAAATCTTCCGCGGATATGGTTTTAGTGGATGATAATTTTGCTTCAATTGAAAAAGCGGTCGAAGAAGGACGTGGAATATACACTAATATCAAGAAGACAGTTTTATTTCTTCTTTCAAGCAATATCGCTGAAGTTTTAGCAATGTTTATTGTCATTTGTTTAGGCTTCCCATCTCCTTTTATTGCCATTCACTTATTATGGATTAATTTGGTAACTGATTCTCTTCCTGCGATTGCTCTAGGCATGGATCCAAAAGATCCAAATAATATGAACGAAAAACCACGTGGTAAAGATGAAACGTTATTTTCTAAAGGCGGATATCTAACAACCATTGGCTATGGAGCATTAATCACAATTTCAGTCTTATTAGCTTATTTTAGTGCTTTTTGGCTAAATGGTATTACCGATTGGATGAGCATAGTTAATGTTACATCTTTAGAAAATGGAGAGGCTATACTTCTTCAAGCTCGCACGATGGCTTTCGTCGCGTTAGCCATATCTGAATTAGTTCATATGGTTGGGATGTCTAATCAAAACCGAAGCTTTATTCATGTCTTTAAAAACAAAAACTGGATGATGTTATTAGCCTTTGTGCTCGGCTTAGCTTTGCAACTATTTGTTATTGAAGTGCCATTTATGCAAGATATTTTTTCTACCGCTAATTTGACATGGCAAGAATGGCTTATTACAGCCTCTATGTGTGTTACTCCTTTAATTGCTCATGAGATTGTTGCTTTATTGAAATTTATTAAAAGAAAAATAAATAAATAAATTCAATTTAAAAATAGCAAAGGATAAAAGAGTCATAAGTCACTATGACCTTTTATTTATATGCGTATAGAAAATATTTTTAGCAAAAATAACTTTTTTTCGTAATTTTTTCGTATTTCTTCTCTATTTATATATGGGGGTAGAAATACTTCCTAGGAGGCTATGCTGATGCATAAGCACCTAATTCTAGGGTTTTGCATTAGTAAAAAGGCGAAGGCTAGAAAGGAAAAAAGATGACGGAGATAATCCTGATTCTAATTCTTGTTCTACTGATTGTAAATAAAAAGGGCTAATAAAGAGCCCCAAACAAACAGTTAGATTATAGCTAAAGCCTAATGAAAATGCAATGACATGGGGTGAATTTTCACC
>CAVDWX010000058.1:0-4633 GCA_963612735.1 Gemmiger formicilis
AACGAGGGGGATAATCCACCGGGATAATCCTCCCCGTTTGATTGTGTAGTTTTTAAGTAGTTCCACCAAAATCCCCCGCTTATACCCCGCGTGATTGTGGAGAACATTTTTGTGCTTAAATTTGGGAGAACCAAGATTATAAAAATTTTAACTTTTGGAACATACTGGTTTATTCTAATTCCAGTTCAATTATCTGGGATATCAAAAGGTAAATCTTAAGGTTTCATAGGATTATTTTGTCAATCTCCTTATAATAACAATTTCTAAAATAAAAATATGTCAAATGAAGTGACATTTTTGCCAAATGAAGTGACATTTGTAGTGACATATGACACAATATATTTATATTCGGAAATGGAGCAAATCATATGAATCTAGGAAAAGAAAACGAGACATTAGAATTTAAAAAAACAACAGCTGAACTTAGGGATGCTATGGATGATATTTGTGCTATTTTAAATAAGCATGGTAAAGGCACCCTATATTTTGGCGTTAAATCAAATGGTGATGTTTGTGGACAAATAGTTAGTGCTAATTCATTGGATGATGTTGCAACTCATATTAAAACTGCAATTAAACCAATGATATATCCTTCAATTAAAGAAGAAATATTTGATGGTATTAGTGTTATTAAAGTTGATTTTGCTGGCACTGAAAGACCATATTCATCATATGGAAGATATTATAAAAGGGTGCATGATAGAGCTGAAGATATGACTCCAAATGAATTGAAACATATAATGCTAAATACTGATTATTCATCTATATGGGAAAACAATTTAACTACATTTGGAATAGAAGATGTTGATTCTAAAGCATTAAAGAGTTTTTATACAAGAGCAGTTAATTGTGGAAGGTTGGAACCACTTGAAACATATGATGAAAAAGAGCTATTAACTATGTTAGGATTAATGTTTGATGACAAATTGACAAATGCTGCTTATTTTCTATTTTCTTCAAAGGAACCAACTGTTTTAAAAATGGCAGTTTATGCTACAGATCAAAGAATTAGTTTTTTAGATATTAACAGGGTTCATGATAATATTTATAATTTGATTGATATTGCAACAGTATATATTAATCAGCATACGAACTGGAGAGTTGAATTTGATGGCAAGAGCACCGCTAGAATTGAAATACCAGAAGTGCCAGTTGATGCTATAAGAGAAATTGTTGTTAATGCTTTTGCTCATGCAAATTATCGTTCTAATACTGAACATGAAATTGATATAACTCCAACAATGATAGATATTTATAATCCTGGTGAATTTCCAATTAATTATAAACCAGAAGATTTTGCTGAACGTAGAATTCAATCAATGCCTAGAAATAGAAAGATATTAGATGTTTTATATCGTTCTAAGAATGTTGAAGTTCAAGGTAGTGGAATAAGAAAAGTACTAGAATTATGCGCGGCAAATAATGTTAAATACGAATATTATAACAATGAATTTGGATTTAGATTCAGTTTCCATAGAAATAATGTCACTTTAAATGTCACTACAGATGTCACTTCAAATGCCCCAATTGTATTAAACAATACAGATAAGGAAGTATTAAGCTTGTTAAAAGAAAAGCCAGAACAAACAAGAGAAGAAATTGCATCAAAAATTGGTAAGACAGTTAGAACAGTACAAAGATCATTAGATAAATTAAAAGAAGCCAAAAAAATAGCTAGAATTGGAAACAAAAATTATGGCTATTGGGAAGTAATAAAATAGTTATAGGAGATATTATAGTTACTTGTGCTAAGTAGATTGAGGTTACATTTATTATGAATTATAAAATGACAAATCACTATAAATAGTTCGTTCCATAACCATTATCTTTTTCATTCATTTTGATCATGTGTATGGTTAGTAATTATTTTTTATTTTTTCATTAATAATAGCAGACACTGCAGTTAATCTTAAAGATTTTGGATAGGTAATAATAAGCGAGACCGTCAACTCTTGCACTTTTTAGCAAAACATAAGAGGAAGGTGCAAGGATTTCTAGGGGTCGCGCCGGTCAGAAAGGACTCGCTTATGGATAAAACCATGACCGAGAGTTTTGGGAAAACATTGTCAAACTTGTTGAAGATAATGGAACCAAGCTTTCATTTGTACTCGATCAATATCAAATTGCTCGCTCATCCTATTGTTATTGGAGAAAGCGTCTTAGAAAAACAAAAGAAGAAGTTGAAGAAGATGAGCAAGCAAAAAGAAACAAAGAATTATTAAAAGAAAATGCTGAATTAAGATTAGAGAATGAAATCTTAAAAAAGCAATTTCGATTATCGGGAGAAAGTAGTTATAGTTGATGAACTATCCCGTGATTACCCGGTTAGATTATTATGCAGGGTTCTTAAATGCCTAAGAGCTAATTATTATTGCTATAAAACTAGCAAATATAAAACAAAAGAAAAAGATAGTCTAACCGAGACGGTAATCGAAATATTTAATGATTCAAAAGGTAATTACGGTTCAAGACGAATTAAAGCAGAACTTTCTCATAGAGGAATAAATGCTTCTAGACAAAGAATTAGAAGGATAATGAAAGATAATTTCTTGTTTTCATCATATCAAGTAGCATATTACAAACCATATTCAAAGAAAAATAAAGTCAATGATACTCCAATTGAAAATATTATTGATAGAAACTTTTTTTAATCGCTCATATAGAGAGGTTCTTATTAGTGATTTAACATTTATTAAAATATGTAGTCGAACTGCTTATATTTGCTTCATTTCAGATTTATTTAATAGAGAAATCGTCGTCTATGCTATCGGTTATTATAAACGCCATATTTGGTTCTAGAAGCTTTTAAATCAATAGGCAATTTAGTGAGCGTTAAGTATTTTCACACCGATAGAGGTAGCGAATCTAAAAATTGTGAGATAGACGAACCACTCACAAGAATTGGAATTAAAAGATCATTGTCAAATCCTGGATGCCATTATGATAACGCATGTGCTGAGTCATTATTTAGCACCGCTAAAATTGAATTTGTTAAGAATAGAATTTTTAAATCGTTAGACCAAGTTAAGATTGAATTATTCAAATTCGTATGCTGGTACAATCACAAACGTTTACATTCATCACTTGGATATCTATCTCCAATTACATATAAATAGCTATCTTTAAAAATCTAAAATTAAATGGTATTAAAAATCATTGCCGTTTCATAACAGCTCAGTTAACATCATAATTGATAAACGATATTTTATCTCATTTGAGACTTGCTTTTCATTCATATTAAAAACACCTAAATGTTCATAAATCACTCTATATTCATCATTTGTCAAGTTAAAATTTACGAATAAATAAGGGGTCGCATTTTACCTTTATGGGTTGCAAAAAATAGCAAGAGGTTGCAATTGTATCACAATATTATTATTTTGCCATGATAAACTAAATAGCATGACCTATTCATGCTTTTTTTGTCTTATGCGGTGTAGCATATAAGGTCACCAGAAACAAAGAAATTACTTTCCCTCAAATTGGAGAGTATAGAGTTTATAATAATGTCCTTGATTTTTTAATAATTGTTGATGATTACCCATTTCAATAATTTCACCATGACTTAAAACAATGATATTATCAGCATGTTGAATTGTGGATAAACGGTGTGCTACAACTAACATTGTTCCAATATTTCGCATCGCTTCTAAAGAATGTTGAATATCTAATTCGGTTTCGGTATCAATATTAGCGGTAGCTTCATCTAAGATCATGACTTGAGGCTTATGCAATACCGTTCTCGCAAATGAAAGGAGTTGTCTTTGACCAGTTGAAAAATTATCGCCTTTTTCAATAACTGGTTCATCTAATTTTTTAGGTAAGGAATTAATCAAAGGAGTTAAATGGACATAATCGCATGCTTGATAAACTTCTTCATCGCTATATTTATCATCGAATAAGGTGATATTTTCTTTAATCGTCCCCGAAAAGAGAAAAACATCTTGAAGCATTTGTCCAATTGCTCTTCGAAGAGATTGAATCTTGATATGTTTGATATCGATATCATCGATTAAAATTTGCCCTTTTTGATTTTCAAAATTTCGGACCACTAATCCCAAAATGGTGGTTTTACCCGCTCCGGTGGCGCCGACAAACGCGACCGTTTGTTTTGGTTCAATGACAAATGAAACATCTTTTAAAATCCAGTTCTCACCTTCATAAGCAAAATAGACATGTTTAAATTCAATTTTGCCTTTAAAATGATCGATCTCAATGGCATCATCTTTATCTAATACCTCTGGCTTAATATCTAAAAGATTGAATAGACGTCCACTATCGGTAAGAGTGCGTTGAATGTTATTGATTTGATCCGCTAATTCTTGAATTGGATTGAAGAAACGAGAAATAAGTAGATAAAAAGCCACTATTTCTCCACTTGATAAACCGAGTTCTACTCCAGCGTAATAAGTAACAACAATCGCTAAAACATATAATAAAGAAATAAAGGGTCGATAAAAAGCAAAGGCAATCGTAATTTTATATTGTGATTTACGATATTTTTCATTTTTGTTAACAAAAGTTTCATCGCTTCTTTTCTCTTGGTTAAACATTTGAATGATTTTCATACCTTGTAAGGACTCATTTAAAAAAGTATTTAAAGAAGATAATAAGCCACGCGACTCCTTAAATA
>CAVDWX010000059.1:0-4050 GCA_963612735.1 Gemmiger formicilis
CACCTAAAGAAACAAGTAATTCAAAATCAGTAACGTCTAATCCGGTCACTTTCTTAAATAATTTAGGTTCAATTTTAGTAATGACATCACTTAATGTATATTCACGGTAATCAGTAAGATACATAAATATTGGGATTCTAGTCGCAAATTTAATAAGCTTTTCTTGGATTTGTTTTCGTTTACTTTTATATTCTTTTTCTTCTTTGGTAAGTTCTTTCTTTTGTTTAGGAGTTTTAGCACTTCCTTCTTTCTTCTTCTTCTTAACATCAGTCGATTTAGCAATAATCGTTGAAATATCTTTATTTAGCGATCTAAAGCCTTCAATTTTCATTAAAGCTTCCATTGCTTTTTCGTTATTCATTAGTCTTGTTAAAGTGGCATTGTCAACATTAACCAATAACGCTGATTCCCATCTTCGAGCAAGTAATGTTGCGGAAGTTCCTGACATGGCAATATCAAGAATTTCTTTTGCGTTAATTTCTTTCATCGCACCATCTTTATAGGCTAGAACTGGCAAAAAATTAATAATCTCTTCAACTTTCTTCTCTGGATTTTCACTTCCGACATTAAGTCTAGTTGAATAATCAGATATTTGTTTTAGCGCTCGATTAAGTGCAAAATCAAAGATATAACATTCTTTTTTAATTATTTCTTCTTTTCCGTTTTCTAGTTTTATAGTCCAAGGCGATTGAACTCTAAAGGCAGCTTGAAAATAACTTTCTGGAGTGGATAAATTTCTAAGCATAAAAATACCAGTCCAAGGTTTAACCGTGACACCAGTCGTTAATTTTCCACATGTTAAGGTAATGGTTTTACTTTCAAGTGGATTAGGGTTCATAGAATCTAAGACAGGCTTTAATGCACCTTTGCCCACTCCTGCACTAGTTCCAGCGCATATATTGATTTTATATGAATGATAGAAATCATTTTGTCTTTGCTTTAATAAATTTGCCATAGCAAAGCAAGACGCAACATTTGGTAAATACCATATCGTGTGATTTAAAACATTGAGTAAGGCTGTTTCTTTAAAAGGAAGATACGATTGTCCTCTTTTTGTTCCAACTCGTATTTCCGTTATCGAATTATCAAGGTAATTGCCTCTTATAAGGTCGAGCCATTTTTGAACTTCGTTTTCAAATTTGAATTTAGCAGAATTCCCTTTTCCTTCGGCTTCAAAAAAGACATTGAGATCAAATTCATTAATTTCACCACCCATCGCTACTTTGCGTATTGCTTCAGGCATTTCATAAGTCATTAAAACAATACGAGGAAGAGGAGCGTATGGGTTTATCTCATTAGCGGTATGTTTAGCGCTAGGAAATTTAGATAAATTAGGCCATTCTTCTTTAGCTTTTTGTTCATCTGAATAAGTCCAGTTAAAGACTTGTTCTTCGATGAATTCGCCACTACTGATGGCTCTAAAAGGAGTACCAGATAAATATAAATAATATGAAGCAGTTATCGGGAGCCATGTTTCATCTAATAATTCATTTTTATCGGAATTATCATTTGATTCATCCACTTCTTCATCGCTCATATCAAATAACTTTTTAGCGTTATCGCGCCAAGCACCAAAATGATATTCATCAAAGATGACTAAATCCCAGGCTTCAGTATGGACCCATTCATTTCTAGGTTTAATAGAGCCAGTATCTTTATCAACACCTAAATAATCTTGGAAAGAGCCAAAACAAACAATGGGTTTATTTTTATCACATTCTTCATATTTCTTACCATCTCGAGAAACAAACTGCCAACCTTCAAAGTCGATATGTCTAGATAAGTCTTCTTCCCAAGCGTTTTGAACAGCTGGTTTAAAAGTTAAAACAAGAATTCTTTTAAAATTCATCGCTTTGGCTAATTGGTAAGCAGTGAAAGTTTTTCCAAACCTCATCTTTGCGTTCCATAAGAACTTATTAGATGCATATCCTTTTTTATCGTTTTTTAATGATTCAAAATAATCTTTAGTTTTTATGACTGCTTCTTTTTGTTCGTCACGCATTAAAAAAGACCAATCGCGATTTTCTTCATTAGTAGTTCTATTTTTAACCGCAATATAGGCTGCTTTTAATTGTTCAAGAGTTATTTTGTACCATTCTCCACCGACATTTTGATAGCCTTTTTTATCAAGATATTTATGAATCTTATGATCATCAAACGAACTCCCATCCACATATAAAGCAGGTTCCGCAAAAACGATTCGATACGGCTTTCCACCTGGTCTAATGGTTGGATATTGTTGTTTAACACGTTGTTCAACATCTATAGTTGTATATCCAACCTTAAGAAAACCAGCATATGATGGATTAGCGGGTTCTTCATATGCATATATAGTTGGTTTAGAATTAGAACGTTGAGGGAAGAAGTCTTTAGACATAATTATTCATCCTCTTTACTAGCATTTAAATCCATTGGTTTAATCATTGATTCTATGAATGATATTTCGTCATTTGTTAATCCATATTTCTTATAAAGTTCATCGTCGGTCCATGGTTTTGAGAAATCTTGAATAGGGACAAAAGCAAAACATCCTTTTGAAATATTTTGCGTATTTTTAATAAGGCCGACCAAAAACCTAAAAAACTTGGTAGATATATATGAAATTAAATTATTACCTTCTTTTTCGTTTTTAACAAAATCAACAATTAAATATGTTTCAGTACAAACTGAATTTTCAGGAGCATAGAAAGGTCTTGATAAAATGGCATGTGGATATTCATCTCCACCAGGACTAGCTTTTGAAACCAATACTTTAGGTTTATCCTTCATATTGAAATTTTTCAAAATATATCTAGGTTCAATCCATACCATTCTATCAGCGGCTGTATTTGACATCCCTCTTCTATTTCTAAACAAAATAACATTTGCATTATCGTTCTTAGTTTCACTATATTCCTCAAAATTAGAAGGAATTCCGAAAGGCAATCTTGAACTTACTCTTTTATCTAAAGTTTCTTCATTAAATGCCTGTACTTTTTTAAGGATAGAAATCGCTTGATTATATCTTATAAAAGTTTCAGCGCCTATTTCTAATAAAGGTCGGCTCATTTTGCTTATTACATCTTCACCTTTGTGATTTGTAACTAATACATTGCCATGATAATTTCTCGACCATAAAAAATAGCAAACTCCACCTCGAATATTCACGCCAGGAAAACAATCATCAGTTATGGGAAAATCATGAATTTCTTGAATTCTATCATCATGTAACATTTTATCTCTGAATTCGTCTAATCCTTTTCCACCAGAATACCATCGCGCTGGAACAATCATAATTAAAAATCGAGGATTGAGTTTAATAGATTGAGTAATAAATTTGTCATAAAGTGGCTGAGCGCTTGCACCTTCACCTCCACCATCACTTAATTGATACGGCGGATTCCCAATAATTACATCAAATTTCATATTAAATATCCTTTCTGGATTAGAGGTATGAATGAATTCATAAGCATGTGTTTCTAAATTATCTCTATCTCCAAAATTATCTTTAGATGCACCACACCAAATACATTTGTTATTCTTCCATGTGTGGTCGATTCTTTTAAATCTTATATTTCCTTCAATGTTATCGAATTTAGATACTGAATATTTTGAATTAGGATATTTAGAACAATATAAACTTCTTCTTGATAAAAGAGATGTTAATTCAGTAATAGCAATTCCATATAATTGATGTTTTAAGATATGATCGATTCTATCTTCTAAATTAGGTATTTTATCTTCTAAACCCTCAATTAATCTTTTAGCAATTTCTCGAAGAAATACACCTGATTTAGTAAATGGATCTAGAAATGTCGTATTTGGACTCGAAAACAATTCCTGAGGTAATAAATCTAACATTTTATTAGCTATTTCAGGAGGAGTAAATACTTCATCACTACTTAAATTAGCAAGACAAGATAATACATCTGGATTATAACTATCACTCATATTTAGTTATCTCCTTAATATCCACTGGTGGGAATTCTTTAATTGGTGAAGGAATAAAAGATTCAGTTTCTTTATCCCATTCCATACCGTCTTGATAATCAAAAAGACTAATACTAACAT
>CAVDWX010000060.1:0-4166 GCA_963612735.1 Gemmiger formicilis
ATATGATTCTTATGTCAGTAGTGGTGGAAAAGAAAATTATGACTATTGGGTTGTTGCTTATGGAGAAACCGATAGCGTCATCAATTCTAAAATTTCTGCGAATCGAATTAGCGTTTCAGATACCGTTGGTGTCTTAATGGATTCAGTTCAAATCATCGTTGATAGCGTCTCCTATGTTTTGATTGCTTTTGTTTCTATTTCTTTAATTGTTTCTTCTATCATGATTGGCATTATCACCTATGTATCAGTATTAGAAAGAACTAAAGAAATTGGTTTACTAAGATGTGTTGGCGCTCGTAAATTAGATATTGCGAATGTCTTTAATGCTGAAACGCTTATCATTGGCTTAAGTGCTGGATTGTTAGGGATTGGCATTGCTTTAATATTAGATATTCCTTTAACTTTCATTATCTCCTCTTTAGCGGAAATTTCATTAACCGTCATCGTTCCATGGTATGGAATTATCATTTTACCGATTATATCGGTGATTTTAACGATTATATCTGGCCTAATACCTTCATCAATTGCCTCAAAAAAAGATCCTGTCGTGGCTTTAAGGAGTGAATAAATATGTTTTTAGTTTCTTCAATTAGTTCTAATACGATTGTCACATTTTCTGCTTTGATATTAGCGATTGTGTGCTTATTATTTGCTTTTGTTTTAAGATTATGTCGAAAAAGATTAACTTCTTCGATATTCGAATTAATATCTTCTATTGCTTTTGTTACCGCTACTGGTCAATACGCTTTATTAATTGGTAAAGCGCTAGATTGGGATGATGTAACCCATTTACTGCTATTTATCTTTTCTCTTATTGTTTTAATTTATAAACTCATTTCGTTTATCAGGTATCAAAAATAATGAAAAAGGTTGGATTAGTATCTTTAGGCTGCAACAAAAATCTCGTTGATAGCGAGAATATTTTAGGCTTATTAGATAAAAATAATTACATGATTACTTCGGATCCTAAAGAAGCTGATATCATCATCGTCAACACTTGTGGATTCATTGATTCGAGTAAAAAAGAATCGATTGAAACCATTTTTGAAATGCTTTCCTATAAAAAGAAAGTGGTTATCACCGGTTGTTTAGCGGAGCGTTTCTATAATGAATTAAAAAAAGAAATACCAGAAGCAAGCGCTATTATTCCAATTAAAGATTATTATCGCTTTAATGAATTGTTTAAAGAAGCTGATCCAGATTTAGATAATAACGAAGGATTAAATGATAATTATCGCATTGTTTCAACTGGTCCATTTTCCGCTTATTTAAAGATTGGTGAAGGATGTGATAATAGATGCACATACTGCGCTATTCCTCTTATCAGGGGTGGATTTAAGTCTCGTCCCTTTACTGAAATCATTAAAGAAGCCAAAGACTTAGCTAAAAACGGTATTCAAGAAATCATTATACTAGAGCAAGATACCACTAAATATGGCATTGATTTTAAGACTAATAAATATAATATCGTTGATTTACTCAAGGAATTATTAAAGATAGAACAATTTAAATACATTCGTCTTTTTTATTTATATCCTGATGAGATTAGCGATGAATTAATTGATTTAATTGCTCAAAACGAAAGACTTACTCCTTATTTTGATATACCAATTCAGCATAGTGAAGATCATATCTTAAAAGATATGCATCGTCGAGGCGATAAAAAATTTCTTATCAATCTATTTAATAAAATTAAAACGAAAGTCCCTAATGCGATTTTACGAACCACTTTATTGGTCGGTTTTCCAGGTGAGACTAATGAAGATATCGATAATTTATGTGAATTTATGAAGTTAATTAAATTTGATCATTTAGGAGTTTTTACTTATTCAAGAGAAGAAGGAACGCTGGCTTATAATTATCCTAATCAGATTGAAGAAGAAGAAAAAGAAAAACGAAAAGATAAAATCATGCGCCTTCAACAAAAGATATCTTATTCTAATAATAAGAAACGTATTGGCGAAATTATGCGTGGCTTTATCATTGGTAAAGAACATGATTATTATCTATTTAGAAGTGGATGGAACGCCCCTGATGATATTGATGGAAAAATATTTGTTAAAAGCGATAAAGAATTACATGTTGGAGATATAGTCAAAGTTAAAATCAATGAAGCGTTTGTTTATGATTTGATGGGCGGATTATATGAAGAGTAAATATTTATTATTGCTTTTGAGCACTGTTTTAACATCTTGTTCGTTTTTTCCTCTTTCTTCTTCAAACTTACCTAATGTAAATTCAAGTAGTTTAAATTCTTCTTATGAAGATATTAAAGGAAGTTCTTCTTTCTCTTATTCAAACAACCATGTGGATGATAATATATTTACTGATCCAGCTTTAAAAAATAGCGAAGAATATCTTTTATTTTGGTCCAACTCTTCTTTGATTAATATCTCGTTATCTTTTAGCGATGAATCGAGCAAAGCTATTGAAGAAAATGGCAAAAATTCTAAAACACAAGATTATTATTTTCCTTGCGACGTTATTATCAAAGTAAACGATAAAACATATTCCTATAACGAAGTGGGCGCTCGAAGAAAAGGCAACCTTTCTAAGGGTGATGATTTTAATAATGGGAAAGTGCATTATAAATTATCATTTAAAGAAACATTTGATGATGATTTTTATAAGAGTAATTACCCTTCTTTTTATCATGACTGGAGTAACGACGTTATAGGTCGAGCCACTCGTAAAGATCGAACGTTTTTAGACATGGAAAAGCTTGATTTGAAGTGGAATCGCAATGAAGACGAAACCTATATTAGACAGAGTTACACTAATTATATTTTCAAAAAAGCAGGCCTAATTTGCCCAAATAATAATATTGCTTGCGTGGATATTAATATTGATAACAAAACCACAGTTAGCCAAGAAATATATGATGTAATAGAATCGATAGATAAAATTAAGATAAAAAGATATTTTAATAAAAACGCTTCAAAAGGCGATTTGTATAAATTAACCTATAATTCAGTTGGTAAAGCTGATTTTAATATTAAAAATGTTTTAAATGGTAATTCCATCAATACTCGTTATGTTGGGGTTGAAGATAATACTATTTTATATACGCCTGTCTACGATTTAAAAACAAATAAGAAAGATTCAAATCATGAAGATTTAATTAATTTTGTTAAAGTCTTAAATAATGATAAAAGCGACGCTACTTCATTTTCTAAAACCATTTTAAATTTATTAGATCCAACTTACATGTCGATATATAATGCTTATTCCTGGGCGGTAGGAGATCCAGATGATTTAAGATGCAATTATAATAATGCTTATCTATATTTTGATAGCGTTAACCACCGGGCTTATTTCATCCCTTATGACCACGATCGTTCCTTAGGTGTTAGTAAAGATGGATGTGGCCTAATGCCTTCTAGAAGGTTAACAACCACTAAGTGTACTGGCTATAGTGGAGATTCCTATCAAACCAATCCTTTATTTTATCGAACTTGTATCATTGCTGATAAAAATGATACCAATTCCGCTAATTTGTCTTCTTCTTATCCGATTTGTCAAAATCTCAAAGATGAACTAAAAAAACAGTTCCTTTTGCTTAAAGAAAATGATGTCTTTAAACCTGAATCGTTTAATGATTACATAAAAGAAAATCCTCTTACCAATCAACTTAACGTTAATAGCGATAGCAAAAAGGCTAATAATTCTTATCAGGAATATTACAATAATCTTCTCAAGATGTTTAATGAAGATAATAGTTATTTATTGGCTTAAAGTAAGGGGAGAACTATAAATATAAGAAGTGTAATTGCTTTGAGCATTAAATCTATTTAAGAAACTTCCGGCGTTATTATATTCTTGAAAAGTTGAGTAGTGGTCATCGGTATAAACTCCTACCGCTCTATCATTATATCCATCTTCGTTAAAGCCACTATAAAAGATAACTACTCTTGCTACTCCTCGAGAAGAAGGATATGTATCTTCTAAAGCGATATCATATTCGCCGTAATTCAAGTTGTCCCTATTAATGGGCACATAATTTACATACCCATCTTCTCGGCTATAAACGCTGACTCTTCTTGCTTTCTTACCAAATATAGAAGAGACCAAATTTATATTAGAAGCGAAATTGATGGGATTTGATTCAAATGCTAAATAATAATTTATGATATCCATTGGTTCGATTAAAGCCATTTCATCTACTT
>CAVDWX010000061.1:0-9652 GCA_963612735.1 Gemmiger formicilis
GCAGTAATTCAAAAATGTTATCAAAAGATGTCATCACTGAATTTAGAGGAAGAGGGGATCAAATTCATTTGTATCCGTTATCATTTAAGGAATTTTTTGAATTCACCGATAAGGAGTTTGATGAAGCATATCTAGAATATCAATTTTTTGGCGGTATGCCTCAAGTTTTAAATATAGGTAACGAAAATGATAAGCAACAATATTTAAAAGATTTATTCAAAGAAACCTATTTAAAAGATATCATCGAAAGAAATGACATTAAAGATGCTTATTGCTTCGAAAAGCTGATGAATATTCTTGCAAGTTCAATAGGCTCTTTTACTAATCCCACGAATATTGAAAAGACTTTTAAAAGTGTTGAAAATATCGCTTATAGTCATGACACTATTAAAAAGCATATCGAACATATAAAAGATTCCTTCTTATTATCTGAAGCCGTTCGATACGATATTAAAGGTAAGAAATATATTGGTTCTAATAGCAAATATTATTTTACTGATATTGGGTTAAGAAATGCTTTGATAAATTTTAGACAAACAGAACCACCACATATAATGGAGAATATTATTTATAACGAGCTTATTATTAGAGGTTATAGTGTTGATGTTGGTATAACTAAAATAAATGAACAAAATGAAAACGGAAACTATGTTTCTAGACAGTTTGAAACCGATTTTGTGTGTAACAAAATAAATGAAAGAATATATATACAGTCAGTTTACACAATGGAAACATTAGATAAATTGATTCAGGAGAAAAAACCTTTAATTAACATAAATGATAATTTTAGAAAAATAATAATCGTAAAAGATTCGATTAAAAAATATTTCACTGATGAAGGAATAGAAGTTATATCGCTAAAAGAGTGGTTATTAGAATATTAATTATTTGTGAAATTCGAGAACAAAAATATTGATATAAGCAAATAAAAAGGACTGACAAAACATCAATCCAACTTTGGTGGATCTGAAGGGGATCGAACCCTCTACCTCATCGTTGCGAACGATGCGCTCTCCCAAATGAGCTACAGACCCAAAGCACTAATAATAATAGTTATAAAATAAATCGATTTCAATTATTATATGCTGACACATCGATTAAAAGTTCCTCTTCAGTGTATCCAGCGTGCGCTGCGACAAATGTTTCATTTTTCTTTTGAATATAGCTATGAAGATTAAAAGCATATTCTTTTATAGCAATAGAAACATAATCACCAATAAACATATCGATATTAGGATGAGGTGTACCTTTTCCAAAAACGTTAAACTTATATACTTCTTCCTTATTCAAAAGGATGAATTTATCTCCATAATCTCTTTTAAATATTTTCTCAAATTCTTCTTTTTTATCTTCTTTTATAAAGAAAGTTGTCGTTCTTGCCTCAAGAGTGGGAAGTCTTAAAAATGTTGAACATAACGCCTTATTCAAACATAAATCAATGGATTTAATATTGATGAGGCCGTGGTCGGCAATGGATAGAAATAATGTATCTTTATTTTTGAGTATTACTTTTTTGATAAACTTATCAATCTTAGCAATATAACGATTAACTTTTTTATGGCTCACTCCATATTTATGCATCAAGCTATCGGGATAAGGCCAATAAAAATAAATGAATGCCTTATCTTTATTTTTTAAATAATGATTGATCCATTGATATGAAGAATATAGGCTTCTTGGACCATCTTCTTTTATGCCTTTAATAAATATCTCTTCAGCAATATGGCCCTCATTATATTGGTTGATTAAAGAAACAATATTATCATAATGGCAATATATATCATTAATGAGTGGAACACTTTCTTTTACTAACTTATCAGTATCAAAATCAGTATTCTTAAAGACATTGATATTAGTGTTATATTCTTTAAAATATTGGCTCCAGCCAAGCCACCCATTTTCAAGAGGATATCTTCCTGATAGAAATGCATTCGTCGCCGCGACTGTGGTTGGAGGATAAACGGAACTAATCGTTTTAAAATAGTGACTTCTAATAAAGGAATCTTCTTTTAGATGTTTAAGTAAAATATCATGCCCTAATCCATCGAATAAAAGAATGACAACTTTATGATGATTAGCTAATAATTTATCGATATCTTCAATGCTTTCATGAAATGGAGGCACATTAAAATGCTTAAGGATAGAATTAGATAAATTAACTAAATTATTAGATGTTAAAAATTGTAATTTATTCATCGCTATTATTTTCAATTTGATTGATATCAGTGGAATCTTCTAATTCTTCAAATGTGGAATTATCACTAATGCTTCCAAATTTTGTATTAATTCTTTCAAAGCGCTTATCAAGGGCTTCTCGAGAGCGAGTAACCGTATTAAGTTGATTAGAAAAACGAGCCCATTCTTCAGAGAATTTGGAAAAGTCTTTTCCTAACTTAGTGAGTAATTCAGATATCTGCTTAGCGTTTTTACTTCTTTCATGTTCAACCCGTACCATACTGATCGTATATAAAATCGCGGGTAAGGTAGATGGGGAAGTTAGTATCACTCTTTGACTACGAGCGTATTCTACGGCACTATCTAAATTATGGTGAATAAAAGCAAATACACCGTCATTAGGAATAAACATGATTGCTTCAGATGCTGTTTTCCCTTCGATGATGTATTTATTTTTGATGGCTGTGATATGTTTTTTAACCGCGGCTTCAAAGTCTTTAAGATATTTTTCTTTATCTTCTTCACTCTCACTATTTAATAAGCGTTCATAATCTTTGAAAGGAAATTTAGAATCGATACAAATCATCTTGTTTGGTTCAGGGACAAATACAACTGCATCCGCACGAACATCATTACCATCTTTCATCTTTTTAAGTGTGTATTGTTCTTGATAACAGCCAATCGTATCGCCAAAGACATTATGTAAAACCATACTAAGTTGATATTCACCATATTGTCCTCGAGATTGGTTGCCTTCCAAAACAGTTCTTAAAGAAATGACATCCTTAGATAATGTTTCGATATTCTTTTGCGCGTCATCAATGGCTTGAAGTCTCTCTCTCACTTGAGCAATCGTTTCAGCGGTCCCTTTAAATCCTTCACTTAATTGGGTATCAACTTTCTTATTAATGCTATTCATATTTTCAGCAAACTGAATATTAAAATTATCAAATCTTTCATTGAATGCTTTAGTGATACTCGCTTGAAATCTCTCTAATTTCTCATTATTTAGTTCGTTATTTTTATTATTGATGGTTAAAACATTATTGATTTCTTGAGCAATAACTAGATTGATTTGTTCCTTTAAAGAAGTGGATAAAGTCTCAATTTTATTGGTCAATATTCCAATCTCTTTCATATCCCCACTAGTGGGATTTTGTTTATCAAGTTTATGGTTGTAAAAATAAATAAAAGCAAAAATAAAGACCGCTAATAAAGTAATAATAGAGATAATAAGGAGAATGATTTCAAGCATAATTAATATTTTCCTTTCAACGTCTATATTGTAGCAAAATTAAAGGGAAAAATGATTAATCAATATGAATATTGTTCTTAAAAATGAGCATCGTTATGTCAAGACTAAAAATTAAATGAACTTTATCATATAATTGTCCGAGATGAAAAAGAAAAGATGCATCGCCGTCATTGATTTAAAAGCCTTCTATTCTTATGTTGAATGTATCGATAGAGGTTTAGATCCTTTTAACACACCACTCGTCGTCGCCGATAAAAATAGAGGTAAAAACACTATTGTTTTATCTGTTACGCCATATTTAAAAAGTAAAGGCATTCCTTCTCGATTACGAATCCAAGATTTACCTCCGGATTATAAATATATCTATGCTATTCCAAGAATGTCTTTATATATTGAAAAATCAACCGAAGTGATGTCAATACTGCTCGATTTTGTCTCAAGAGAAGATTTACATATCTATTCCATTGATGAAGCTTTTTTAGATTTAACTACTTATCTAAATTATTATAAAAAAGAGCCCATTGATATTGTCATTATGATATTAGAGAAAATTAAAGAGAAAACTGGTCTTATGGCAACCGCCGGAATTAGCGAAAACTTCTTTTTAAGCAAAGTAGCTTTAGATGTGTATGCTAAAAAAGAGGCTAACGGCATTGCTATACTTAAAAAAGAAGAAATACCAGAAAAGTTATGGGCCATCACTCCCTTAACTAAGATATGGGGAATCGGAGAAAGAACAATGATTAGGCTCAATAATTTAGGAATATATAATGTCAAACAGCTCGCTCATGCAAATCGAACATTTATTAGAAAACATCTAGGAATTATGGGAGAACAATTGCTCAATCACGCGAATGGAATCGATGATAGTGATATAAGAGAAGAATATATACCTAACGATACTTCATTAACCCTTGGTCAAACACTGATGAGAGACTATAACAAGGTGGAAGCTATCACTTTAATTAGAGAAATGTGCGATGACCTTTCAGAAAGAATGCGAAGAGAAAAGAAAAAGACAAATGTCGTATTTATTTATGTTGGTTATGCTTCTAATAAAGGTGGATTTGCAAGAAGTATGTCGCTAATAAGAAAAACTGATGATACCGAATTATTGTTTAAAGTTTTAAAAGAAATATATGATAAATATATTGTTGATTTACCAATTCGAAGACTCGGAATTAGCTTTTCAAAATTAGAAGAGAATACTGAAAATGTTCAACTTGATTTATTTGAAGATGAAGAAGTTATCCACGAAAGAAAAATGCTCCAAAAAGCCCTTGATGAACTCCATCTCAAATTTGGAAAAGATAGCGCTTTAAGAGCCTCATCTTTATTAGATGAAAGCACAATAAAAGAAAGACACAATCAAATTGGAGGACATCGTAAATGAGTGAACGGGGTATTAAAAAATGGAACGCTTATCGTTCTTTGCCTGAATTCGATGTCTCCTTAAATGAGAAACGAAAAAAAGATAACAAAGTAGATAAGCCTCTTATTTCTAGCGATGAAGCTGAAAATATAAACGAGATTTTGACCTATTATGATGGACAAGAATTAAATATTAAATATTATAAGAATGGCTATATATTAAATGAGACAATTATCATCAAAAAGATTGATGTTAACAATAAAAATATAGTTTTAATAGATAATAGAAAAATTGCATTTAATAACATTCTTCATCTAGAAAATAATTAATTCACCAATAAAACAAAGTTTTAAAACATAAATATTTTGAGTGGGTAGTTTACTCCACTCACGGAGAAACTCGCGTGCCCTCGTTAAGAGTTTCTCCTTTGTCTCTTATTAAAACCTATGGTAAGGTTTTATGTATGACTAACGAAGGCAAGCTAAAAAAAGCAATGATTTCTCTTAAAAAGGGGGACGTTACATCGCTCGAAACTATTTATTCATTAACAAGAAAAGGCATCTATTCATTTATTCTTCCCATCCTTCATACTCATGAACGAAGTGAAGACGTCATGCAAGATACCTATGTCACTGTTTTTGAAAAGATCAGCCTCTACGATGAAGACAAAAATCCTCTTAACTGGATATTAACTATTGCTAAAAACTTAGCCCTCACTAGCATCAATAAATATAACCGCGAATTAGATACAGATTTCTCAGATCCATTAAATGAAAATCGCGTCTATAGTAACGATAATAAAGAATTTGACACTCCAACCATTGATTTAGCTAGAAAAATACTAAATCAGGAAGAATTACAAATTGTCCTCATGTTTGCGATTGGTGAATATAAGCATCGTGAAATCAGTGAAATTTTAAATCTTCCACTTGGCACTGTCACATGGAAATATAACCAAGCTATCAAGAAATTAAGAAAGGCTATGAAAGAATAAGATGAATAATAGATCCATTCTTAAAAGAATCAAAAAGGAAGGAGATAAAATTGTCCCCAATTCCTTTAATGCTCTTTTGGAAAAGGTTCAAGATAGCGATCAATTTTTAGCCTTTAAAATAAAAAAAGAGGGGGAGCAAATCGTTCCTAATAACTATATAGCCGTTAAAAAAGAGATCAATAAACAAGGAAGACAAAAAGGTATATTTTCCTTTAAAGAAAGATTTGTCCTCGTTGCCTCCGCCTTTTTACTTGTGGCTTTAATCGCTGTTCCGACAACGATGATGATAATAAATGCCAAACAAATAGGAAATAACAATATCACCTATAGTGCTGCGAATATAAAGTTATCCATAAAGGAAAAAAGTAATGCGACCATAAATAACACTATTAAAAAATTAAACACTGCTGATACCTCTAATGAAATTGAACTAAGATACACTATTGATAAAGAACAATATATCGATACCAATTCTTATCTTCCTATGACTGATGGAGCTAAAATCGCATTAGCGTATCTAAATAAAACTGAAAAAATTAAAGTCAACGCCTTTACTAATAATGTGATTACCACTACTGAAGAACAAGATATTGTCGATTTAAATAACGCTGATATTAAATTAGAAATAACCGGCGTTAATAAAGAATATGGCGATTATCTAAAAAAACAAATTCAAAAAGCTTTGCCTAATAAATATCAAAATATCAATATTACTACGGAGGAAGAAAGCGAGGATATCGATACTTCAACTTTAGCAAGAGGCTATGAGCTAGCCTTATATGTTAAAACATTATTTTATAAAGATGATGAACCCATAAAAGGATATGTTCCTAACGAATTATTAGATCAAGATTTTGATGAACAATACTGGATTAATTATGTCCAAAATTATCAAAATCAAGACGATTTAGATAAGATTATTAATGAGTTCAAAACCAAATATAACGAATTACAAACTAGTAGCAATATCATTAAATTTCAAAACAATCTCATCCACATGTATGAAATATATGAGGATCGCTATAATTATTTAAAATCTTGCATTGAAGAAATAGATGAATATATTGAATGGTTCAAGGATGAATTAGGAGATAAAGCTCAAGATGATTCATATTATATTTCTTTATGTGGCGAGCAATATGTTAGCTATGATTTAAATAAACATCCTGAGTGGTGGCAAAACGATTTTATCAATGATGAATATAATTTTGATGAATATAAAGATTTCTATTCTCATCGTCCAGATGATGACAAATGGGGCAATCAGCCAAAACCGCCTCATGAAGAGCATGAAGAGCATCCTCACCCGCGAATTAACTATAAGCCTATATATAATCACGAAGAAGAAAACGATGATGAACAAATTTATCAAAATAGCATTGTTAAACTCTTGATATTCAAAAATGATTTTGAAAAATTACAATACACTAATATTAAATGCTTCTCCTTTACTTTTACTATTCTTCCAAGCGTAGAAGAAATGATGGATGACGACGGTAAAAAATATATCGATGACTACTGGGATGATATTGATTATGATGGACCAGGAGAAGATTATGATGACTGGGACGATTATTGGAAAGATTATCATCATAATCACGATAAGCCTCATCATTAATAAAAACTCCCTTCACCTAAATGAAGAGAGCAAATATTAGTTATTCCTTAATATATATTTATATAGCCCAATTGCCGTGATTAAAGATTTGATGTTCTTTTCCATCTTCGTCAATTCCAACAATTGATAATTCCTTTGTCCCAATCATGAAGTCGACATGGATAATAGAATCATTTATCCCTTTTAATCGTGCTTCTTCCGTGGTTAATTTATCACCATCAGGTAAACATTCTTTAAATCCAATACCTAACGCTAAATGGCAAGCCGCATTTTCATCAAACAAAGTGTTATAAAATAAGATTCCACTTTCTCTAATAGGAGAATCATATGGAACTAGAGCAACTTCACCAAGCATCGATGCGCCTTCATCCATATTAATCATATGTTCTAAAACTTTTTGTCCCTTTTTAGCGGAGCATGAAATAACTTTTCCGTTTTTAAATGTCAAAGAAAAATCTTCAATTAATTCTCCGTTATAAGATAAAGGTTTAGAAGCAACAACGACCCCTTCTGCATATCCCGCTTTTGGTGAAGTAAAGACTTCTTCACTAGGAATATTAGGATTGTAATAATGCCCACTTGCTGTCTTTTCTATTCCTCCACCCCAATTGATTCCATCAATTAATTCCACTCTGAAATCGGTGCCTAATTCAGACTTATATATCAGGGTTCTTAAATGCAAATTTTGCAATTTTCGTCTTTGATTTACCAAGAATTCGTTATGTTTGTTCCAATTTTCAATAGGATCATTACCGTCCACTCGAGAAGTTTTTAATATCGCTTCCCAAAGCTTTTCGACGGCTTCTTCTTCGCTTAATGAAGGGAAAACTTTCTTCGCCCACTTAATGGAAGGGACTGCACCAATACACCACTTTTGCTTACCGTCTATAGCGTTTCGATAAGGTTTAGTTTTACTTCTTATCTTCATTTGCGAACGAGCAATCTTGGTCGGGTTGACTCCAGAAAAAACATCCGGATCTTCTGAGATAATATGAAGCATACTTGGTATTTTTTTAGCCATATATTTATAACGCGCTAATTCGTAGCCTTCAATTCTAGATAAATCAGAGAGTCTCATGTATTTATAATTGAGTTTGATTAATTCTTCCGAGAAGTAGCGGACTACGACTTTTTTAGCTCCAGCTTTATAACATTCTTCAACACACATCTTAACGAATTCAGGTTGGTCAACTTGAGCTTGAATCCATACTTCATCGCCCTTTTCCACTCTAATACCAGAAAGAACTAGTAAACGGGCATAATCTTTTAATAACATTTTATCCATTGGGTTAATCTCCTTTTGTATGACATTTATTTTACTAAGAAAAAAGCTAAATGTAATGAGATTATCCACTAATAGTTAATAAGAATTACTTTTTAAAAAATATGTCGTTGCTTTCATATATATGTATAGCGAGCTTTTATTAAAAATTTCATTTAATGTTTTATCATAAATAGACAATCTCATCTCATAAATGTATCAACCGTTAGTGTTTAAAAAACAAAATTAATTTCCGATGAAATGATATAGACATTCTATGTAACTTAAAAGCTGTTAATGAAATAAAAAGCGGTATGAATGTTTGGTTCATTCAAAAGCGGGAAGGTATAAAATAAAATGAAGAATAGAGATTAAATTTGCTTAGAACATATGCATTATCTTAACGATAATAATAAAACAAAGATTCGCCATTCTATGAAAAAGAGATAATTATGAAATATAAATTAAAACAATTTGATGACGATTTATTAATTTTTGAAATCAAATAGGAAAACCTTGGTGAACATAAATATCATATTGTTTATGTCAACGATAACAAAAAATACTTATTGCCAATTGGGCTTGAAGCTACGGATTTAGGAATAGAAAAGTGGTTATCTTCCTGTGTTATTCCTAAAAATCGTGAATACGTTGATTAAATTTTATCACGTAGTGGGCTTTCACATAACGATACCATGGGTATTATTAATATTTGCAAAGGTCTATCATTAAATAATAGTTATTGGATTGTTGAAGAAAATTTCACCGGAAAATTTATAGATTTCAATCTATATGAAAATAATTTTACTCGCGTTTTGGCTCTTATTGCTTATACAGGTTATGGTAGTCACACAAAAAGCGGTTTCACTTCTTCATCAAAATATACTACAAATGGAATGTTAAGAAAATGTTGGCGGAGAATAAGATACCGTTTGCAATTTGTAGGTAACGTTATAAAAAGGAAAGTCTTACAATGT
>CAVDWX010000062.1:0-48933 GCA_963612735.1 Gemmiger formicilis
TTCCTACCCTTGTTTATTACGGTTGCAATTGTTTTGTTTGGATAAACAGTCTCACGTGAATTAATTTTGTTATGTGCGTAGTCTAAAACCCTTAATTTTTGATAAGGAAGATATAAATTCACTTCTTTTCCAAGATTCACTTTTTCTTCATTGTTTATTTTTAAGGCGTAATATCCATCTAATCCTTTTAACGAGAAATAAAGAGCTTGATAATCAGTTTTTGGTTCAATAAATTCAAGTTTTGCATTGATTTTGAGCGAATTAGGAATTTCTTTAATTGAAATATAATCGGGTTTTATAGCTAAATGAACATCATTAATAAAGGCAGTATCTAATAGATGATTAGTGTATTCTTCATCTAAAATTAATTGTTGATCTCCTAATAAAACAATGTCTTTATTTATTTTTACTAAGAATTCATTTTCATAAGGAATGCCATTTATCGATTTGTGATTGTCCTTATCAAATAGATAAACTTTATTCATATCGATATCAATATATATATCTTGATTGGCTTTTATCTTATTATTAAATGAAAGTTTTATTACAAATGGATCTTTCCTATTTTCCATGCTGCAATAGATGATGCTTTCATCTCCTAGATGTTCAACAACATCAATATGCACTTTTATATTTCCCTCGTTAATTTTGATATGTTCAGGTCTTATACCTAATAATACTTTTTGTCCAATATAGTTCTTATTTGATAATTCTTTTCTTTTAATATCAGGAAAAACAACTAATGCATTTTCATCATCATTTAGTTTGGCTTTTAGAATATCTCCATCTAAAGATAATTCAGCATTAATGATATTCATTTGGGGTGAGCCTAAAAATGTTGCTACAAATAAATTACACGGATCTTCAAATAAAGTTACAGGGGTGTCTACCTGCTGAACGAATCCATTTTTCATGACAACTATTCTGTTACCCATTGTCATAGCTTCAGTCTGATCGTGAGTTACATAAATAAAGGTGGTTTCTAATTTATCATGGAGTTTTGTAATTTCACTTCGCATTGAGACACGTAATTTTGCATCAAGATTTGATAACGGTTCATCTAAAAGGAAAACTTTTGGATGCCTAACAATTGTTCTTCCGAGTGCTACTCTTTGTCGTTGACCTCCTGATAAAGCTTTGGGTTTGCGAGTTAATAATTCTGATATTTCTAATATCTCCGCAGCTTTTTTTACTCTTTCGTCAATTTCTTCTTTAGGAATATGTCTTAATTTTAGTCCAAATGCCATGTTGTCATAGACTGTCATATGAGGATAAAGTGCATAGCTTTGAAAAACCATTGCTATATCTCTATTCTTCGGTTCTACTTCATTCATCAGTTCCCCGTCAATATATAATTGACCTGCTGTTATTTCTTCTAGCCCCGCAATCATTCGCAGCGTCGTTGATTTTCCACATCCAGATGGTCCAACAAAAACAATAAATTCTTTATCTTTTATTTCTAAATCAAAATCATTTACCGCTCTTACGCCCCCTTCATATACCTTGTAGACATGTCTTAATGTAACATCTGCCATATTGTTACGCCTCCCTATCTTTTTTATATAAACCTTTATTTACCATTTCAGGATAATGGTCTTTGTTGATATATTTATCAAATGCATTGTGAGCGATTAAAGTATATAAAATAATGACAACACTATTAAAAATTGCAAACAATAGTAAACCAATGATAAGTGTTATTAAATTAAATAGCGATAAGGTTATTACGACCCCTGTTGATAATAGAAAAACTACAAAGATTTTCCAATTCAATAATCCAAGAAAAGAAAATGAATTTTTTAAAGTAATAATGTAACTATTTTTATAATAAACAGATTGAGTATAATTAAGCGCTATAATCATTCCAAAGAGTATAAAAATTAATATTAAAGCCCCTATTCCTATACCTCGAACAATATTATTTAGTGGCTGGTAAATTAAAAGATAACTGCATCCAACAATTAAACCGAATAGAGTAAGTGAAAATACGAACCCATTTATCAGTGAATGCTTCCAATTTTCTTTTAAACCAGTAAAAAAGTCATTTGATAGAGCAATACCTTCCTGCCATACAATTTTCTTGCTGACATAGAACGCCCCACCTAAGGCGACAAAACCAATGCATATGCAGGGAATCATGATAAGCATTGAATAAAAAATAAATGAAAATAAATATTCATACTTTTCATTTGCAATACTCATCGATTCAAGAAAATTAAAATAAATTAAATCAATTACTAGCGGAATAAAAAACATGAATGTATAACATGACAATGCAAATAGATTCATTTTTCGATATTTGAGCAAATCAAAAAATAGTTCCTTTCTAGTTGATGGAAGTTCTTTTAAAACTTCTTTATCTGAGATTTGTTTTTCTTTCTTTTTCATTAAATGCCCCATTCTGATGCAATGTTTAACACTATGTCATGGTCTTTATTTCCTTTAGTGGAATATTGTCCTATGTTTTCACTTTTCTCATTTAGAAATAAATAGCATTCTTCATTTGGTAAAGTTATATATTTATCAATCGACTCATTATTTATTTTTATCCCGTAGCGACCATTGTCTTGACTATAAAAATGATATGACGGATAGCATGTTTGTATTAGCTCCTCATTTAATTCCAAGGCAAAACTAGAGACATTGATATCGTTACAAATTGATAGAGGTATTATTAAGATATCGGAAGAATTATATCCAGGAACGCTTAATTTGGTTCGATAGTTTGCATCGTCTATTCTACTTGAAATGATTGTTATACTTTTTAACTCTTTTTCTTTGTATTTATCGAATAATTCTTCCTTAAGACCATTATCATCTTTTACTTCCCCACTTATAAAGAGAGTTAATGTTTGATAAGCAGGTAATCGATGAGTAAAACTGAAAATAAAATTCATTAATAAAACTACAATTAAGGCTGAGACAATATAATATGGCCATGTATATCTTATTGTATTTAATAAACGCTTTCTTTTAACGCTATTCATTGATGAATCTCCGCTTCAATTAAGATTCTTTGGTATGTTTGTATAGTTAATTTATCACCTTGTACATAATTTAATTTTGTTTGACAATAGATGACTTTTTCTATTTGTTCTAATCCGTATTGATAAAATACATGAATTGGATAAACATATAGCCCATTAATGTAATTTAAATCATCACTACATTTAATATATTCGACTTCTTGTTGTTCTTTTATCCCACTGCCAAAATTCTTAAAAAAACGATAGCGTTTATTTATTTCTTGATAAGTTGTGGTAAAAAAATAAATAGAAAACCAAATGAAAAGGACACTTATAATTATAGAAACAATCAAATTCAATCTATAATCTTGCCCAGCCTTGAAAACTAAGAAGACATCACTTATTAATACAATTGAAAAAAGTAAGGCAAAAAATAAAGATGATATAAGCATTCTATTTTTTGATTTTTGATATTCATAAGCGGTGTCTAAATAATAGTTCATAATTAGTCTTTATTTAATCCATTTATAATCGATTCTTTTATTTTGGCGCCCCATATGACATAGCCATATAAAGACAAATGTAAACCATCAGTTCTAAAATAAGCAGCATTTGGCTCGCCATTTTCTTTTAATAGAGCAGTTCCAGGATTAATTAAAGTTAACCAATCATTATTTTGTTGGTATTCAATTACTTTAGTGTTGATAGCGTTAATTGTTTCAAAATAATTGGTATATCCTGGTATAAGATTCATCATGATATATTGTATTTTTGTATTGGGTAATGCTTCATGAGTGTGATTAAAGAAATTTTCGAGATTATTCCATATAGTTTTAACATCTTGTTTTGAATTGATAACATTGTTAATTCCAACATAATATACGACCATTTTTGGTTTATATGGATAAACTAAACGAGCGTTTAATTTCTCATCCCATTCTTCTATTGTGGTTCCACCTATGCCATGATTAAAACTAATAATTGGATCCAAATCTTCTCTAGAGGTAGTCCAAAATTCAATTGAAGATGAACCTGCAAGCATGACATGATAATTGTCTTCTTCTAGAGCGTTTTGTTCATATTTTGAAGCTTTTGTTTCATAGGAAGAATTACTTAGTTTAAGATTATTGCTGTTATCTTTGACAACGATGATTTCTATTTCATCTCCGCACTCAATCTTGATTTTATTATTTTCGTATGTAGCGGTTATAGTCTTATCTTCTTTAACCCGATATTCCATTAATGGAAGTATATTGTCCTTATTGGCCTCTAGTTTCGCTAATGCCGCTTTTGGGAGCTTAATTAAATTATCTTCAATTTCAAAATTCATAATAGATTCAATTTCATAAGATGAAGAAGCTCCACTTGGCAAAACTGTAGATGGTGGATTATATATTGGCTCCCCATCATCCTTTTTACTTGCATAATTCCATTTAGCGTAAAGTCTCATATTTTTCGTAACTTTGTCGTTTATAAAATCCCATTCCGTTATGCATTCCTCTTCATTAAACCAACCGTTAAATTCATAATTTTTCCTTATTGGGTCACTTGGCTTTTCAATAAGAGAATTTTCTTTAACAGAGATAGTTTGATAAAGAAGATTATTTCCTTTTCCCTTAAAATCCGTGGATAAGGTGAATTCTTCTCTTAGATAGTTTGAAAAGAAATCGACATAATAAGTCTTATCTTCCATTGCATTAGTTCCTTTTATAATTTTGTTTGGCATCAATAATGAAGTTGTTAAACACATCCCTATAATTAGAGGAAAAATTATTTTTTTAAACATGGCATTCCTCCTTCAAATAATCGAGTAATTCTTTTTCATTGATAGTGGCTAAACAAATTACTTTATCACCCGCTCCATAATATATGAATAATGTTCCATTTTTATTTACAACAGCGGTTGGGAATACACACCCATTATAATAACCATTTGTTTCATATTCTTGTTCTGGTTCCATCAAGAAATCTTTGGTTCTTGCTATTATTTGTAGTGGGTTATTTAAGTCTAGCAGAATTGCTCCTACTCGATATGCATCATCTTTTTTACAGACGCCGTGATATAAGATTAACCACCCTTCACTTGTCTTGATAGGAGCAGTGCCCACTCCAATTTTTTTATTTTCCCAATTCGTTTGGCCCTTCATTAATAAGGTGTAATTATTCCAAGATAACAAATCATCGCTACTCGATATCCATATTGCGGGATTTTCGTTTTCATAACCTTTGCCACATCTTTCCATGGCTCTTGAAAGCATGTAATATTTTCCATTTATTTGTTCAGGGAAAATAACTACATCTCTATCATCGTAATGAGGATCAGTAATGGGACCTAATTTTTTCCATTTTTTTAAGTCTTTTGATATCGCTAGATGAGTCAGTGTATTGTTATAAACTAATACTTTTGGTCCGTATTGAGGTTTGAAACCAAAATCTTGTTTATCTTCTCTCCAATATTGTCCTGGTGGAAATGGTCTAGAAGCATATGTTAGATAAAAATAATCACCCATTTTAATTAATCGTGGATCTTCGCATCCACCTGCATCCAACCCATTTGGATCACCACTTAATAATGGAACATTACTTTCTCTTTTAAAATTAAAGCCGTCTTTGCTAGTTGCTAAACCAAGGTGAATTAGATGTGTTTTGTCGTTTCCTGCTGCGCGATATAGCATATAAAAAGTATCATCTAAATCATTATAGATAACGGCTGGATTTAAAACGCACAGTTCTTCCCACTGGTTATTAGAATTAGCTTTTAATATAGGATTATTTTCATATTTTTTAAATTTCATAAACATTACCTCTAATCTATCAATGTTTTGGTATTTGTACTATATGAGATGTTTTTCAAAAGCCTGATGTTATCGATATAAATATCACTTTCGGTATAAGAGTTATTTACAATACCAAACGATATAGATTCAATGTTTCTAGCACTACTCATGGTAATGGTTTTATTGCTTCCATTTGCATCTTTAAATAATTCAAATCCAATTTCATAATGTGACCAACTAGATGAAACGTTGTTTAAAGAGCATCTCATTTTTAATAAAGATGTGCCCACTCGCCAATTTAAATTGATGTAGATGGTGGCTTTATCATCACCTTTTATATCAATTGAAAATCCCTTTGCAGTAACGCTACTAGCGAATTGAGTATTTCTGATATATGAGACAGAGTCCGTTCCTTTATAGTGCATTCTTATAGATTTAGTCCCACCAATTGAAGAGACATCGTTAGCTAAATACAACCCATTATAATCTTTGTTGTATCCATAACTCCAATTGTCAAATATGCTGTTATCATCACTATAATCTTCGAATGTGTCGATGGTAATTTTATTGTTATCTTCTTCATCTTCCTTGATATTACCTGTTATTTCTGTAATTGATGTTTCTACATTTGACTTAAAATAGATTTCATCAACATATACTGGATTTGCGCTAGTATAAACTGGATAGTGGCTACCTACTTTATCGTAATATAGATATTTAAATCCAAATGCCATATGAATAATGTGCGAACAATCTAATGGTTTAGGATTGTCAAAGAGAGAAGAGGCATTAATCAACTCAAAATCCTTGAAAGCAATTGTGTAATTATTCCACTCTTTATTTACTTTCATGATGGTGTAGCGATACCATTCACCGGTATCTAAAGTTAATTGGATAGTCATTTCAGCAGCGACATCTTCCTCGTTAAGATATGAAAACATGGAATCATCTGATTTATTTGATGCATCTTTTAACCATAGGGATAATGAATATTTATCCGTCAATGATGAGGTGTCTAAATAGATTTGATAAACAGCTTGTTCCATATCGGATTTGTAGTCAAATTCAGCACAGTAAAGATTAGAATTATTTCCTGCCTTATGTATATTGTCTAACATTATTGATTCATCTTTATTGTTTACGCTTGGTTCCCAATAATAATACATTTCAGTATAAAGATTATAACTATCAAAATTGTCGATACAGCCATCACTATTTACCACTCTAGTGCGATTTGAAACTACATCATCTATTTTTATTATTTCTAAATCCTTTATTGACAAAGTTCCAGTGCTATAATTGTCCGCCAAACCGATATTGAATTTTTGGATATAATAGAATTGCTTGCTCCCATCTCCATTCATATAATCGGTTCGTTGAAATGCTTTAAATGGAATAATTATTTCTTTATAATCGTCTTTTATCAAATATGAGAATGATAATTTAAATTGCCACCTATCGTTATCTTCTTCCAATATTCTAAAATAGAAAACTGAATTTGATGATGAGCCAGTATATTTAACATTCATTCTTATTGCATCACCTTGTGAGAAGAACTTGTAAACATTGACATTTTGAAATCCGTATCCAGAAAATCCATTGGGATTGGTTTCAGTATTTTTAGCTTTATAGCTTAGAGTTAATTCGCTGCCATCTTCAGATATTATTTTTTCAAAATCAAAGTTTTCATATGTCCATTCTTTATTATCTGTATCATTGAAATTCATCTTTTTAATAAACATTTGCTGGTAATTTTCATATTTTACAGCTTTTATATTTGATATTAAGCAAACTCCATCTCCAAATGTTCTTTCAAATACTATTTCAAAATAACGAATGTGTTGCCAATCGAATTTTCGATTATAAATATTGGTTCCAACAGTTCTAAGTTCAAACTCGTCATAGCGGAGTAAAACTGTTTGCTTTGCGTTATTAGAAATTTGAATTTGCTTATGCCAATATTCTCCATCATCATCTAAAACTCTTATTAGCACATTTGCGTCGTGCCCTGAATAATAGAAATTGAGATAAAAAGAATCAGTTCCATATAATTCTTTATCTTCGTTTTTAGTAATGACAATCCATCCATCACTGTCAGGTTTACCTGAATTAGTTTGTTCTTTATCAAATACAATTGCTAATGAATTTTCATTGTTATTAAAGAAATTTGTTCTATCTATTGAAACTGTGGCTTGACTTCCTTCCTTGTGCACTGTCCAGTCTTGTTCATCTTCAATTTTAATAGGAATTTCTTCAATTTTTTTTGAAGCAAAAAAGAAATTATTAACGCTTTTGCTTTTCTTAGTGTGGTCTTTATTAAAGGCAGTCACCTTCCAAAAATAATTAATGCCTTTTGTTGGCAAATTGAAATTTAAAACATATTTATTGGATGATAAGTTACTTTCTTTAACATATATTTCATCCTCGTCGTTACTTATAAATTCATTGGTACTCGCTAATTCTAATTGATAATATTCCGCATTTGAGGCTTCTTCCCATGTAAAAGTAAATCCAGAATCGGTATTAAAACCATTTTGTGGTCCGGTTAAATCAAATTCACCAATTTCGCCACTTTTTCTTTCACCTTCAACACTATATTTGCTATATGATGAATTGCTGATTGAAGAGCATCCTGTTATAAGAAGTGGAAATAGTAATATAGCTAGATATTTCTTTTTCATAATTATAATTCCTTAGTGGATAAGATAACCATCGTATTGCTTGGAATAGATATTTGAATTTCTTCCCTTAAACTTGCTTTTATTATCAAGTTTTCTTTAACAAAGCCATCTTCACCAATTTTTAATTCATTTTCATTATAAATATAAACATAAATTTTGTCTGAATCGGTAAATTCTTCATCTATTCGAAAAGTTTTAGTTACCGCTTTTATGCTTCTATTTATAGCCACTATTCCGCCATAATCTTTATTTGGTCCAATAATTCCTATGCTTCTAAAGGTATTATCTATTTCTGGATTATTTGAATCTGTATCAATAATAGTGCTTCCTTTTCTCAATAAATTAGTTAATAGTACGCTTGAATGATACCATGGACGTAGTTTTTGTTTACTAGCACTGTCGGTATTTAATGACGAAAACATTCCCCACCCTTTAGTTATAGTGGTGCCATCAGATAGATACATAAAGTGCATTGCATCATCGAAATCCCAGTATACAATTGATGAAACACCCGAAATACAACATTGTAAGGTGTAGTCCGCCATACGAAGTCCATATGAAAAATTAGAAATAAAGGCATTGCTATCAGTTTCTTGATTTTTACCATCAAATAATCCAGCTTCCCAAATATGAGGCATGCGACTAATGCCTAGCTCCGGATCATTCTTCTTTATTTCTTTGCTCATTTCTTTAATACGTGTGGCTAAATCTCCGGTATCAATAGTCATATTAGGGCAATAAATATGAAAACCATAATCACCCACTTTGTTTCTTATAGATTCATCGATTGAGATGTTAGTAAAATATTCATTAGTGCCATCAAATCCTGTAGTATCTCCACCAACGATTTTTATATAGTTGAAACCTCTATTATCTAATTCTTGCCTAACATTTTTAATGCCTTCAGCCCATTTTTCAAAGGTGTTATTATAATTTTTGCTTTTGCCTTCCACTCCTGTATAATTTGGTTCATTTGAATTAACAAAATATTTTATACATCTAATGCCTTGCTTTTTAATTAGATATTCAATGACATCTCCTGTCATTTTTGCCCACCTTATGTCACTAGTAACTTCAGTAAACATGTCATATTCATCGCTAGTTAAACTGCCTGGGACATTCCAACACCCAAAAGCGACTTCGATATTATGATCATCGCAATATCGGAGAATATCGATTGTGTTATTCATATATTTGTTAGCAAAATTATATTCCCAAGTATCGTTGGTTTTATCTTTATCGCCTTTATCATCGTAGTTAGTTATAAACCAGTCATAATTGAGCATGCATCGCGTCACTTGTGGGGACAATCTATCCATTATTTTTAATGACCTTGACCATGAATCAGTTGACAATTTATCTGGATCTTCGTATGTTCCCCATTCAACACCCAAACCTTCAAAACTGTCTAAAACAACGTTCTTTTTTGTAAAAACGATGTTACTTGTATCGATTTTTTTATTATTTTGGCACCCCATAATTGATATTAAAGATGTTAATAATATTGGCAATGTTAAATAATTTTTCTTTTTATTCATAACATCATTTTCCTAATTTTTCATTTATTTCATTTAGGATTCTTTTCCATGATACGTCTTTATCAAATTCTTTTTTATATGCTTCAATTGTGCTTATTTTTCCAAAGGCATATTTTAAGGCGAATGTATTAGCGTCCGCTAAAATTGATTCGGTCTTTTCATTTTTGGTTTTAGTTGACATCCAGTCTATATCAGCGGGTTCTTTGATAACTCTTAACTTGTCTTCTTGTTTAGCTTTTTTTATTTCTTCGCTCCAGGCGTTAAGGATGTTATAACTTTCCATATCCGTAAAAGGATCATAAGATTTTGTGTCATTTCCTAAAGTCGCCATATATCTTAAATATTTTGCGCCATTAATTTTAGGACCGTATTGACCGTCGCTTCCTTTTTCCCAACCAGTTTCACTTAACACAATGTTTCCATCTTGGATAGTGTAGTCATAGCCTTCTATTCCATATATGGCAAGTCTAGTTCCTTCTTCTGATAATAAATAATCGAGAATATCTAATATTTTGTTTAATTTGGCATCAGAAATATCATAATTAAACATAGTCATTGAGAACCAGTTTTCAGTACCTTCTAAAGCATAGTATCCGTTTGGATCTTTTATTTTTAATAATGCGGTTCCATCATTGATATCGATAGTTTTTTGATTCTTTTTAAATGACTTTCTTAATGCTATGTAGTTTGCCAATGAATAGTTATCGTATAGTATTGCGGCTTGTCCTCCTAAATAGAGCTCTTTAGCTTTATTCGCTACAAAGTTAAATTGATCTTGTGAATAATATTTGTTGCTGACAAATTCTTTTGATTTTTCTAATCCAGCGATATATTTATCACTTGTAAAAGCATTAATTGCCTTTCCTGTTTCGTCTTTTGCAAAACAGTGCGGTACATCTTTATAGAAATTTGTAATAGAAGGAAATCCCCAAGACTCATCTACCATAACGCTAGCTTGTTTGGTACCTGATACGGCTTCGATATTAACTAATAAAGCATTAACTAAACGATTGAATTCATCCCAAGTATAGACATCGCCTTCTTTGTATAATGGAGTATATCCAGTTTTATTTTCATTCATTTTATCGATGGCTTTAACCCAATCTCTTCGATAAACATATGTAAAATTTGAAAAATCTTTATCGGTGTTAACAATATCATTCATAATGGGTATTCCATATAGCTTCCCATCTATTTTTAATGCATCTATATTGCTAACCTTACTGAGCATTTTTTCTAAATTTTGCCATTTTGACATATCATCAGGCAATGGTTTAAGCATTAGATTTTGAACCCATTTTTCATAGGTAGAACCAAAGTTATATGCTTTTAGATTGAAATGAATGGCATCGGTTAGATTGTTGCCATTAATTGCGGTATTAACCATTTCATCCCATGAAGCATAGTCATAATTGCTAGGAGTGATTTTTACGTTAAATTTTTCATTGATAACCTCAGTATAGGTGTCCGCTCCATCCCAAGTATCAAAGTAGACATTCTTAAGGTTTAAGATTAATCGCCCTTCCTTATCATATTTATCTTTAACGCCACTAGTATTTTGACATCCGGATAAAGATAATAGACTTAGTAAAGCGGTCATACATCCTACAAATAAGATTTTTTTAGATTTCATTTTTAAATCCTCCTAATAATTAACCTTTGATAGCGCCGACGACGATACCTTTAACAAAAAACCTTTGTAAAAAGGGATAAAAGCACATCATCGGTACGATTGTGAAAAAGATAGATGCCATAGTTAAACCTTGTGAAAAAGTTTCTTTTGCATCTGGATTTTCAATATTTGATGAGACTTTGGTAATCATTGATCTTAAAACCATTTGTAATGGCCATATCTCATGATTATCAGGGATAAATAGCATTGCGTTATACCATGAATTCCAGTTACCCACAGCAAAGAATAAACCAATAGTGGCAAGCATTGGCAGTGATAGTGGTAGAAAAATTTTAACGAATATTGTTATATCGTTTGCACCATCTATTTTGGCACTTTCTTCTAATTCAGCCGGCAAGGATGCGAAGTAATTACGCATTAATAACATGTTAAATGTGTCGATAGCGCCAGGAATAATCATGACCCATATCGTATTCATCATCCCTAAATCTTTAATTAAATAATAATAAGGAATCATTCCGCCTCCAAAAAACATGGTGACTAAAATCATATTCATGACAAAGTTTTTTCCTACCCATTTATTCCTTGATAAGGCATAACCAGTTATTACAGTAAAGAACAATTGATATAATGTCCCTCCAATAAGAAGTATCATTGTAATACCAAATCCTGACCATAATTCATTATTAGTGAATACTTTTTGATACGAAGTTAAATCTATCTCTGTGGGCCATAATAAAAGATTATTTTTTAAGTAAGATGATTCACTTGAGATTGAAATGACGAAAGCATTCCAAAATGGAAAAATTATTAAAAAGGCATAAATGACTAAAATAATACAAATTATGACATCCAGCCCTTGTATTTTTGTATCACGAGATGCTCTTTTAGCTCGAAGTGGTAATTTTTCTAATTTTGTTTTCTTCATATTAGATAATTCCTCTTTCTCCGCAGGCTTTCGCTATCCTATCAACAACAATGACAAGAGCAAAACTTATAACCGATTTAAATAGGCCAATTGCCGTTCCTATACCGGCGGAATCACTTCCCACAATAGCGTGATAATAGATATAAGTATCGATAATATTGACATCTTCACGAATTAAAGGGTTACCTAAATTTAAAATTTGATCAAATCCAGCGGAAAGTACACCTCCCACTGACATGATTAATAAAAGTATAGCGGTTGGTTTAATTCCTGGTAGAGTGATGTGCCAAATTTTTTGTAAACGCGTTGCTCCATCGATATCCGCGGCTTCGTATTGGTCTTGAGGGATACCCGCCATTGTGGCTAGGTAAATTATTGAACCCCATCCCGCTTCTTTCCAAATGTCGGAAGCAAATATTAATCCAAAAAAGAAACCCTTATCCGCTAAAAAGTTAGTTCTATTGCCACCCATTGCTTCGACAAGAGCGTTGATGGCGCCATTATATGCGAATAGTGAAAAAACAAATCCCGATACAACTACCCAAGATAGAAAATGAGGGAATGTAACTATGGTTTGAATCACTTTTTTAGTCTTTCTCATTCTCAATTCGTTGAGCAATAATGCAATTGTTACTGCTCCTAAAAATGAAATAACTATTTTTATTGAGCCGATGATTAATGTATTTTTGAAAGCTAACCAAAATTTTGGTTCTTCAAAGACCCTAATAAAGTTATCTACGCCATTCCAAGGAGAACCTAAAATTCCTAATTTTGGTCTAAAGTCTTTAAAGGCCATTAATATGCCATACATTGGAACATAATTAAAGACGATATAGAAAATAACAGCGGGAATAATCATAAAAATAAGATATTTGCTTTTATTGACTCTTCTTGCCAATTTTCTAAATGGGTTATTACGTCTTGAAATAGTTAGTTGTTCCATGGTTTATCTTTCGTATTTGAGAATGTATTCAATAACTGTATCAATATCGGTGAATAATAATTCAGTTATAGTATCTGCCCCTCCTGCGTATATGGCTATTCGTCCAGTTTTGGAATCAGTTAAGCAAGATACTGGAAATAAAACATTTGGTACATATCCTGTTGTTTCATAGTTCATTTCAGGAGCTAATAAGAAATTAGAGCAGCGATGTAAGACTTTACTCGGATCATCTCTATCTAGAATTGCCGCTCCAATGGAATAAACAAGTCCTGAACATGTAAGATTGACACCATGAAAGAATATTAGCCATCCTAGATCGCATTCAATAGGATTTGGTCCAGCACCAATTTTAGTGCCACACCACCATTCATAGCCTCTTTCTAAAACGTGTTTATGATGTCCCCAATATTCTAAATCTTTTGAATATGAGAGAAAAATATCTCCAAAATGTGTATGCCCTGAATCACTTGGGCGAGAAAGCATTGCATATTCTCCGTTTATTTTCCTTGGGAATAACACTCCATTTCTATTGAATGGTAAAAATGGATTATCCACTAATTCGAAATATTCAAAATCATTAGTTTTCCCTATTCCAATAGTGGGACCATGATTTGATGTACAGAAAATAATATAATATGTTCCGTCTAATTCCACTAAGCGAGGGTCATAAGCATATTCTAATTTAATTTCTTTTCCATTTTTATCATGAAAAATAATCGGATTAATTTTAAAGTCAAAATGAATACCATCTTTTGATTGGCCAACAAACAAAAATGGAACTCCACTTTTTGTATCAGCGCGAAATACTCCTATAAATTCCCCTTTATATGCCATGACAGCGCTATTGAAGACGCGTGAAGCGTTTGGGAATGGGTTCATTTTAATAATTGGATTATTGGAATATCTCCAAATAGGAGAGTCTAATCCTTCAGGGCGATTTTCATAAGGCATATTGCCTAATTCGTTTCCATAAATATGATGTTTCATGTGTAATACCTACTTGTTAATTTCTACATTTGAGTCTCGTTCAATAAAATCACATCTAATAACAATTTGAGAATATGGGATTTGATGTGATTTGATGGAATTAGCGACATATTTTGCCACTTCTTCGCCAATTTCTTGTCGAGGAATATTAAATGTTGATAGTCGCGGAGTAAGAAAATCTCCAGTTTTTATATTATCAAAGCCTATGATAGATATGTCTTCTGGCACCTTTTTACCTAATCGATTAATTGTCTTAATTGCGTTTAAAGCAATAATATCGTTAGCACATACAATTGCAGTAATTGGATTATTATTAATAGCGTTGGTGAGCATTTCTTCATCTGCATAATTTTTATTAGTGTTATCAAAAATAATGGAGCATGGTTTATTTATTTCATTTTTATGATTTTCCATGCATGCCATATATCCTTCATGTCTTTCTCTGAATGATAAGCTATGTGAATCACTTCCGTAGAAAGCAATATTGGTGTGTCCTTGTTCGATTAGTCTTTGTACCGCTAAATAGATTGAATCATAGTTAGAAAATTTAAATTGTGTGGCTTCGGAATGAAATGTTTTTGGATCTACAATAACAATTGGTTTTCCTTTGCCGACTAAGGCATTCATGATAGCCTGAGGAGCAACATGGATGATAATAAAAGCACTATATGATGAATCTTTTAATTTTTTTGTTATATCATCATCAATGTTTTGCTCTTCAAAATTGAAATATTTAACAATAAGATTGTATCTAGATAAGGTCGAAGAGATAGAAATAATTATTGGTTGCCAGAAATCCTCCTTGAATAATATTCGATTAGAACCAATCAAAAGAACACAATTTGAATATGCTTTATGCACTTTTAATTTTGAAGTGTCATATCCTAATTCTGTGGCTTTGCGAATGATTTTTTCTCTCATCACATCGGAGACATTATTTTTCCCCGCTAATGCACGAGAAACTAAACCTTTGGTAACGCCACATTCTAGAGCAATTTGTTCCAATGTTGGTTTCTTCATATTTTTGTCCTTTATATTATTAGTTAGAAGCATTTAGGAGGGGTTACAAGCCCCTCCAAAGTGCGCTGTGTATATGCTGTATTAATTGGTAAATGCTACTCCAGAAGAGACAAGGTTTGCAAATGCTCCGCTTGCACTAGTAACAGTAAATGTTGATTTCATCGTACTGGGATTAACCACATATTTACCAGTCATTGTATTTTCACCAATTGTGATGACCATAATGTGATTTGTGCCATTATTTACTAATGTATATGTCCCTTCTACATCGGTATACGAAGCAGCAGCACATGTGAGATAAACTTTTCCATTTTCGCCAAATTTAATGCTAGCTGACCCTACGCTTGTAGTGCCGCTTAGTGTCATATCTTTTTTAGCATAATAATTAAGAGTAGGATCGTTATCCACTGATGAAGAAACTGGTGAATAATAAGCCATATCAGCATAGATATAATCAGCTGTTTTATTAGTATTTAGAATTATTCCAAATCCATAATAAGTTTTACTAGCATCTAATGTTACAGTATAAGGCATCCAATTAGTATTTGCTGGAATTGTGAAACTCAATTCTGCTCTATTTGAACCTTGGTTTGATTTATTAACTGTTTGAATTGAATAAACAACAATTTTTCCGGAGACAGCATTAGAAGTAGGATTTTTTAAGTAAATCGTGAAAGATTTTAGGCCGGTTTTTCCTTCGTTAGTGCCTTTATACAATCCCCATTGGAGATATCTCATATTTCCAGCTGTTCCATATTTTAATTTTAAAGAATGATTTCCACTTAATTTGGTATCGCTATCTAATGATAATTGATCACCATTTCCGCCCATGAGCGACCAACCAGAACCTCCTAATGGAGAACCTGAACTGCCACTGTAATAATCGCAGTAATATGCACCACGAGCACCGCTGATTTTACTCTCATCGGTTTGACTTTGATAATACATAGTTCCACTTTCAGTATAGGATTCTGCATCCTCCGCTACAAAATATTGATTGAAACTTACACCATTAAGAGCTTGGGCAACAAGGTCGCTTCCTTCGATTGACTTGAATGTTAATGAGTTTCTATCACTATTTAATGTAGCGATATATTTAGTAGTGCCGAATGCGATTTCAATTTCATCTCCATCAATAGCGTATGTACCTGTTACAGTTTGATTCATCGCAGGAACGGATAATGTTATGCTATCTTCGCCTATTACAGTTAAATTAGCATTTAGTAATTCATTGATTTTCCCACTATAGGTTGAACCTGTTGATAAAGTTTCGACGGTATCAGGAGCAACATAGGTAGCGTATGGATTAGCGGTATAAACTTCAACATCATCAATGTATAAATAAGAATCAGCTTTATTGTTCTTTTCCATGAAGACGAGGAATCCATAGTATGTTTTTGTAATATCAAGCTCGATTTCAAAATGTGTCCACTCACTAATCGCTGTTGATTGAGTGAATTCATATGATTTTACATATTGATCCTTAGTGGCATTACGAGGTTTAGTTTGCGAATACATTGATACTTTGAATTTCGGGACTAGGCCATTTGTTTTAGCCCAGAAGCTTAATTTTGAACCGCGGAAATTATTTTGTTCAGAAGTTCCATCAAATAAGCCCCATTGCATATATCTTAAAGCACTGTATTGACCGTTTTTCATACAGAGATAATTCTTTCCAGAGTGGCCTCCATCTGTTTTAAGCTTGAGTTGAGATCCATCTCCTCCTAATAAAACCCAGCCATTTCCACCAAAGGTTTCAACATCACTAGTTCCACCAGAATAATATTCAGAATAGTAAGCACCACGAGCACCGCTTCTTTGACTCATGTCTTTATTGTTTTGATAATATGCTTTTCCATCTTCTGTATATTGATCATAATTATCAACTATTTGGACAGAATTGAGATTCATATCGTTAACTGCATCTTTTAATGTTCCAGTTGCAGAAACAAATTTAACGCTTTGTCCACCGTTGACTAGCTTTCCTTTATAAATTAATGAAGTGCCATTGTCAGTGGAGGTAAATGTCATAACTTTATTGGCATCAATACTATATGATCCTGGGATAGACATTGGAGTTTCCATATCTAAAACAGTTGCAGTCGCGGTATTTTCTGCACCTAATTGAACTTTTAAGGTGTAGCCGTTATTCAATAATCCAGTATATGTGCCATATTGTCCCATTTGTTCGTTTTGACTTGAGGTTGGATTATCTAATGTGACAAATGAGACTGAATCTAAGAATGCGAAATATGGTTGCCCGCCCGCATTATCACTACCTGAAGCATAAAATTCAATAGCGGTTAAGTAATTAACAAGATCGTCTTCGTGAATTCCAGTCCAAGATGATATTGATTTAATTGATTTACCTGCTTCGCCCCATAAGGCCCAAGAATCATCTGCGAATGAAACAACATATTCAACATATTCATCTGATTGAACATTGAGCGTGTAACTGAAATAAGGAGTTTGTTCAGTACCACCGATTGTTGCTTTAGCGTGTAATAAAACTTTAACGCTATTTAAACTAGGAATTTGCAATCTAAATTTAATAGCGTTTGCCGATTTATTAAATTCATTTATTGTCAAATCTTTTCTAAATTTGTAACCTGTGCCATTAGTCCATGCATCAAATCTCAAGGCTTTATTTCCTTCTACTGATTTACTTCCTAATGAAACACTGGCTTTTGTTTCTTCATCCCATTTATTAGTTGTGCTGTTGTAATATAAGGCTTTCCAACCAGCGTCAATCATGTCACTGCTACTTTCATAGGATTCGAAATCATCAACGATTTGTTTTTCTGCGTAGGCCGCAAATAAAGCAGTGAATGTTGTATCTTCAGTAATTTTTGTTGCTAAATCTTTATCCCAGCCTTTAAAGCGGTATTTAATAGCACTATCGTCCCCCTCTTTTGTGGGGATTTCACCGGTGTATGTTGCTGTATTTCCTTCTTCCACTTTTTCAGATAAGACTTCATTACCATCAACAACAAATTTTACTTCGTATTTCTTAGGCAATTTATCAGTTTCGTTATCCTTGTATGAATAAGGACAAGTTTTACAAGCGTGCAACGTATAACCTTTTGCATCCTCTGTTGGAACAATGACAGTTTCGGTTAGTTCGTGTTCACCTTTTTCAATTAATAAATTTTCGTATCCTTCATCAGTACAAGCGTGCCAGTGATAAGTTTTATCGTATGTCCATTCTTCAGAATAATTATGTTTTAATTTTTCTGTTTTCTCATCTATATAAGAGTAGTCACAAATACTACATTTATTAATGGTGTATCCTTCAGTTTCAAAGGTTGGATTGACTACTTCTTTTACAAATGTATGGTTGGCCTTTCCATCAACTACATCATGGCCACAAGTTGAGGCATGCCAGTGGCTTGTTTCATCATATGACCAGGTTGCTGCAAATGTGTGCTCATGAGAAGAGACTACTGAGCTATCACTCGATGATGTTATCTTGTCGCTAGAAGAAGTAGTGGTGTGACACGCACTTAAAAGAACTCCAGTGGCAAGAAAAATTGAGAATAAAGTGAATTTTGTCTTATTCTTCATAAGATTTTCCTTCCTTGCATTAAGCAATATGTGTTTGAGTTTGCACTCGTTTACAATCACATTGTAGTGGACATTTTGCTTATGCTTAAGAATAAGTAGATAAACTTTATGTTGTTTTTCGTAAACATTTTACAAAGTTTACTTAAATAGCGGAATAGTTAAAATTTATTCGATGATAAAATAACTAAATAGATGTCAAATAACATACAAATTTATATAAATTTATAATTAATAAAAATATGAGTCGGTAAACTTTTATCGTAACAATTCTTTGATAATGGTTTTTAGTTCTTCACACATTATTTTGTGTTGACTAACAAAGGCATGATTGCTAATTGCAGTTTTGTCACCATTAAATTTATGAATAAATAAGTATGGGTATTTTGACTTTAATGAATTATATGTTTGTTCCACTAAATAGTAAGCCTGTTCTTCTTTTAAAGTTCCATATACCATTAATATTTTTAGTTCTTTATTCTTCTTTAGTTCATGTTTAATAAGATGCTCATATTGCTTAATGAAATAATCCACTAGGGTGGGCATTTTATCTATATTGGCTTTGATATATGAATCATCGTTTGTACCAAGTGATATGATTAGTAAATCTTCCTTAAAAGCATCTTTATAGTCAATGTTTAAATTAGGTCCTACTTTGTTTATAAAGTTGATTATTCCTATATTTTTAGGAGACGTGTAATTAGAAAAAGTTAAGCCCCAACCTGAAGCAGAAAAAATATCTATACCCATATTAAGCTCATATAAGCTATTAAAAATAAAATCTGATACCGAATCTGAATTATGAATATTGCCTTCGCCTTCTTTTGCTAATATTCCATACCCAGCGACAGTGGAGTCTCCATATATTCTTACTTTTTTATTATATTCATGATCGTAATCAAATAATTCCCCATTAACTTTTATATCTTCTATTAAAAGAATATTCATATTGCATTCATTGGCTTTAATTATGTCGACATAATATATATCTTTTTTTGAAAAAGTATATGTGTAGCCATTATTATCTAAATAAACTTTAATTTTATTTTCATAGTCACGATTAATAATTATGTAGAAATAGCCTTGTGTAGTGGCAAATCTCATTGATAATGTAAAACTATCGCCACTCATTTTAAAGGAGATAGACGATCCACCATGGAATAGACTCAATACATTGTTTTTAATTGCATATCTCCCACTTATATAAAACTTCTTATTAATGTTCATGATTTAGTTGTATCACACGATATAATTTGATTAAAAGCGTTTTTAGCGTGTTATTTTTGTTGAAACCGTTTTCTTAAAATTATGATTGCAGTTTCTTATTTTCTTTGTTAACTTAAAAATGCAAATGCACATGTTGTTCAAAAAAGAAAAATAATTGTTCCTTTAGGGGAATTTTTTTATTTTTTCTAAATTTAAAGGAGTAAAAATATGTATAAAAGTGCTTATTTAAATGATTTACTAGTGGACGTAAAAAGAAGGTATGGCAATGAGGCTGAATTTGTTGCCGCAGTGGAAGAATTTTTTGATTCAATGGATTACATTGTTGATAAAGATCCACGCATTGAAGCTAATGCAATTTTAGAAAGACTTGTTGTTCCAGAACGAGTTATTGAAACGAGAGTCTCTTGGGTTGATGATAAAGGTAAGATTCAAGTCAACACTGGATATCGCGTTCAATTTAATTCCGCGATTGGACCATATAAAGGTGGAATGAGATTCCATCCATCTGTTAATTTATCTATTTTAAAATTCTTAGGTTTTGAACAAACGTTTAAAAATAGTTTAACTGGTTTACCAATGGGTGGTGGAAAAGGTGGAGCGGATTTTGATCCACGTGGCAAAAGCGATGCTGAAGTTATGAGATTCTGTCAAGCCTTTATGTCAGAATTATACCGTCATATTGGGCCTAACACTGATGTCCCCGCTGGCGATTTAGGATTTGGGGCTCGTGAAGTTGGCTATATGTTTGGCATGTATAAAAAATTACAAAATGAATTTAGTGGTGTCTTTACAGGGAAAGGCATTTCATATGGTGGTTCCTTATTTAGACCTGAATCTACGGGATATGGATTGCTTTATTTTGCTGAAGAAATGTTAAAAACATATTTTGATAAGACTTTTAAGGGCAGAAAAATTATTATTTCCGGCTCCGGCAAGGTTGGAGGCATGGCTTTAGAAAAAGCTACTCACTTAGGCGCTATTGTGGTTGCTATGTCCGATATCGATGGATTTATTTACGATGAAAATGGCATTGACGCTGAACTTGTTATTAAATTAAGTAAGCAAAAAGGTATGTTTACAAAAGAATATAAAAACATCCATCCAGAAGCTACTTATAATCCAGACCCACACGAAATGTGGAATGTTCCTTGCGAAATTGCTTTACCATGTGCAACACAAGGAGAAATTCATTTAGATGATGCCAAATTATTAAAGAAGAATGGCTGCTATATGGTTGTAGAAGGTGCAAATATGCCTTGTGATGTGGAAGCCATCCGTTATTTCAATTCAAATGATGTATTATTTGCCCCTGGCAAGGCTTCCAATGCTGGTGGAGTAGCCACTTCTGGATTAGAAATGAGTCAAAATGCAATGCATTTATCTTGGACTTTTGAAGAAGTTGATGAAAAATTAAAAGGTATTATGAAAAATATCTTTAAACAATGCTATGAAACAGCTTGCAAATACGGTCAACCTAAAAATTTAGCTTTAGGGGCTAATATTGTTGGATTCTTAAAAGTCTATGATGCCATGCTCGCACAAGGAGTTATTTAATGAATAACAAAACTATTCATGTTCCTCATATATATATACCTAAAAAAGGCATTGATTTAACTAAATACGCAGTTATTGCATGCGACCAATTTACTTCGCAAATCGATTACTGGGAAAAAGTAAAATCATTAGTGGGCGATAATGTTTCTACCTATCATATGATTTTTCCTGAAGCTTATTTAGGCAAAGTTGATGAAAAAAAATATATCGAAGGAATAAACAACAATATTAACACTTATTTAAATGATGGTTCTCTTATTGATATAGGCGAATATTTCATATTAGTGGAACGAACTACATCCTTTGGTATTAGAAGGTTAGGTTTAGTTTTATCAATTGATTTAGAAGATTATTCTTATAATTTAAAAGATAACGCTAAAATAAGAGCTAGCGAGGCTACGATTGTGGAACGTATTCCACCTCGATTAAAGATCAGAAAAGACGCGCCATTAGAGCTTCCTCATACACTTTTATTATACGACGACAAAAATAAGCAAATTATTGAAAAACTATATCAAAACCGCACTAATTTAGAAAAAATATATGATTTTGATTTAAATATGGATGGTGGTCATATACGCGGGTATCGAGTAGATAATGTTAATGAAATCATTGAACAATTTGAAGATTTATATGCCAAAAATAATAACGGCATTATGTTTGTTGTTGGAGATGGCAATCATTCGTTAGCAACCGCTAAAGCACACTGGAATATTGTTAAAGAACATTTAAGTGAAAAAGATAGGTTAAATCATCCAGCCCGTTTTGCTCTTGTTGAAGTGAATAATTTATACGATGATGGAATTATTTTTGAACCTATTCATCGCATTATATTTAACGCTTCTAATGATTTTGCGGACAAATTAATTCAAGCTATGGAAGGTAATTATCTATCTCGTGTCCATCTTAGTTCTGGATTTTCTTTAGATTTGCATATTCCTAAAAATGGGCCTGAAGCTTATTTGATGGTGCAGACTTATTTAGATGAATATTTAAAAGAACATTTAGAATCTTCAATTGATTTTATTCACGATGAAGATCAGCTCATTGAAGTATGTGAACAAAATGATAAAAGTGTTGCTATTATCATGCCAAGTTTGACTAAAGATGATATTTTCACTTACCTATCTTTAGGACGTGTCCTACCAAGAAAATCTTTTTCGATGGGACACGCAAGTGAAAAAAGATATTATTTTGAAAGTAAAAAAATAATAAAAAAATAATAGAAAGGAATTAATTTATTATGAAACGAATTTTTAACTTTTCTGCGGGACCTGCTATGCTCCCTTTAGAAGTATTAAAAGAAGCTCAAGATGAGATGCTTGATTATCATGATTCAGGAATGTCTGTCATGGAAATGAGCCATCGTAGCAAGGTTTATCAACAAATTATTGATGAAGCTGAAGCTGATTTAAGAAAATTATTAAATATCCCTGATAACTACAAAGTCTTGTTTTTACAGGGCGGCGCTACTCTTCAATTTGGAATGATTCCAATGAATTTTATGGTTAATCATGTCGCTGATTATATCAATACTGGTGTATGGACTAAAAAGGCGATTAAGGACGCAAAAATATTTGGTCAAGTCAATATAATTGCTAGTAGTGAAGATCGTGATTTTGCATATATTCCAGATGTAAAACATCTTAAGTATACTCATAATGCAGATTATGTTTATATTTGTGACAACAATACTATTTTTGGGACAAAATACAAAGAATATCCCGATACTGGCGATATCCCTTTAATAGCTGATATGTCTTCATGTTTCTTATCTGAACCAATTGATGTGAAAAAGTTTGGTATGATTTATGCTGGAGCGCAGAAAAACGTTGGTCCAGCGGGGGTGACAATTTGTATTATTCGTGATGATTTATTAGCTAGAGAACCAGATTCAAAAGCTTTTACTTATTTAAGATATAATACTCATGTAGAAAATGGCTCTATGTATAATACTCCACCTACTTACGCTATCTATATTTGTGGAAAAGTGTTTAAATGGCTTCTTAAAACAGGTGGCTTAGAAGTTAGAAAGAAAATCAATGAAGAAAAGGCTGCTTTGCTTTATGATTATTTAGATCATTCCAAAATATTTAAACCATATGTTGATAAAGATTCTCGCTCGATTATGAATGTCACATTTAGAACTGGTGATGACGCTCTTGATGCTGAATTCATCGAAGGCAGTAAAAAATATGGTTTTACTAATTTAAAAGGCCATCGTTCAACTGGTGGAATGAGAGCTTCAATATATAATGCTATGCCTATAGAAGGGGTTAAAGCTTTGATTGAATATATGAAAGAATTTGAAGAAGCTCATCTTAAATAGGAGGTAAAAAGAATATGAAAATATTTTGTTTAAATAAGATATCTCCAGTCGGGTTAAAAGTATTGACCCCGGAATATGTTATTGTTGACGATATTAATGACGCTGATGCAATCATGGTTAGAAGTGCACAAATGCATGACATGCTACTCCCTGAAAGAGTGCTCTGCGTTGCTCGTGCTGGTGCTGGAGTTAATAACATTCCATTATTAGATTATGCTAAAAAAGGAGTTGTGGTCTTTAACACGCCTGGCGCTAACGCTAACGCAGTAAAAGAATTAGCTATTGCTTCAATGTTATTAGCGTCAAGAGATATTCTTGGAGGTGTTTCCTGGGTTAAGGAAAATCGTGATGATGAAAACATAGCTAAATCAGTTGAAAAAGCTAAGTCAGCTTTTGCTGGAAATGAAATACTTGGCAAAACTTTAGGTATTATTGGTTTAGGTGCAGTTGGTGCTTTAGTGGCTCAGGCAGCGGGAAATTTAGGAATGCATGTTGTTGCTATTGAACCAAGCACTGCGACAATTGAAAGAAATAAACATCTATTCCCTCACGATATTAAATTAGTGACTGATTATGATGATTTATATAAAGTATCTGACTTCTTATCTATTCATGTTCCACTTCTTGACTCCACTCGTGGCATGATTAATAAAGATGCCATTAGCAAGATGAAAGATGGCGTTATCATAATCAATATTGCTAGAGATGCTATTGTTAATGATGATGATATAAAAGAAGCACTTTTAAATAAAAAAGTGCGCAAATACGTAACGGATTTCCCTAATTTTGCAACTGCAAATATGGAAGGAGTTATTGCTATTCCCCATTTAGGCGCGTCTAGTGAAGAGGCTGAAGATAACTGTGCCATGATGGCTAGTAAAGAAGTTATGGATTTCATTGAAAACGGAAATATTATCAATTCAGTTAACTATCCACGTTTAGATTTAGGCAAAAGAATTCATAAACGTATGATTATCCTTCATGAAGCTAAAGAAGGACTTCCAGATCATATTGTTGATGCTATTCGTAGTTCGAATAAAGAAATTTATAAGATGGAAACCGGTGTTAAAGGAGAATACGGCGCTACTCTTATTGAATTTGATCAATTGCCTAATGCTCCACATTTATGTCCGTTTGAAACGATTGAATCTTTAGATGGTGTCATTCGTGTTAGGGTAATTAAATAGTTTGATAAATTCGTAATAAAAAAGCTCTCTAATGAGAGCTTTTAATTTGCGTAACTTATTATTTATTCAAATTTGATTGGTGTAAAATCGCTAAAATCATTAGGTAATTGAACTGATTGATTATAAGCAATTTCAGTTGAAAATCCTGATGATAATTCATAGGTTACATCGACATTAGTATTTATTACTCCATTATAAAGACTTAATGGTACATTTGAATTTACGCTTATATCATATGATTCGCCAATCTTGCTTAATAATCCGTTTTCGTCGAACAAAATAGCGGCTTTAACATTAAATTTTTTGATAGAATCAGATAATTGTTTTTTAATTGATGAGGCGTAGTCTATAGATGAAGTAGAGGTAGATCCATCTTCGTCCCATGTAGCATATGTCAATAATTCAAGTGTAATAAAATCATCTTTAGTCAATGATAAACTTATACCAAATCTTTCATCATCATATTTTTGGAAGGTGAGGGGTTTAACTCCAGTCATATTTTCGACTTCCACTAAATTATCCAAATATTCTTTTATTGATTCTTCAAGAGATGAAACTGTATCTTCATCAATTTCTGGAAGTATTTTTTCGTTAGCTTTATCTCCAATGTAAGAAGTTAAGTCGTAACTTATCTTTTTATTTTCGCCAAGTAAGCCATTGAATAAATCTAAAATATTATAATTGGCATCTTGAACTGAAAAATCAGTGGTCACTTTATTTACAACTTCGTCCAATGATTTAACAAAAGAATATAAGTTATCATCGCTAAAATCGCCGTATAAAGTATTATCCTTATAGTAAGCAAGGATACTTGCATCTTTAGCACTTAGTGAATATGAATATTTCTTGTTAGTAACAGTCGCGGCAGTACCATTCAAATTAATATTAGCGGTATCTGGTAAGTTACCTTCAAAAGAAACGCTTCCACCAAAATTTAAATTAGCAATACCTTCCAAATCAGCATATGTCTTATCTAATCCACTGAGTTGGTATACTGCTTTTGCCTTTAAATTTTTAACTTTTAATGTAGCGTCAATATCCTCCATAGTGACACCCATAATCGGATTTTGCGCTAAATCTGTTGTTTTAGCTTTTAATGTAAAATTAGTATTACTTAAATTATTAGTGATACTTACACTATTTAATCCCTTCACAGTTTCTTGAATACTACGTGAAAGTTTTTGTTTAACTTCGATAGCTCCCTTTTCACTTGTGATATCAATAGTGGTGCCTCCACTTGGAAGAGTGTTGTCTTTAGTGGTTGACTTTCCACAGGCCGCTAATGATAAAGCAGCAATTGAAGTTAAGAATAAAAATTTTATTTTTTTCATAAATTTTGTTCTCCTTTCGAACAAATATATTATAGCAAATTTATTTACTTTCAACTTTTATAATAAAAAAGAAACCTAATAAATTTTATAGGTTTCAATTTTATATTGATTATATCAATGCTTTTATCTAATGATGGTTCCACTTTCCTCTTTAAACGCTTTTTCGGCGTTTTCTAGATGAGCGATAATTGCACATTTACCTGGACAATGTTTTAGAAAGGATAAACATGCATTTACTTTTGGATACATTGAACCTTTGGCAAAATAATCTTTGGTTAGATAAGATTCCATTTCATTAATAGTAACATGTTCTAGTTTTACCTGGTCGGGTTTACCAAAATTAATGCATACATTATCCACAGCCGTAAGAATAACTAAATAATCAGCATGAACGAGTTCTGCGACTTTAGCACTGGCGTAATCTTTATCAACAACCGCAGCGACACCCACTAATTGATCGTTGTCTTTTATAACAGGGATACCGCCTCCACCAGCGCATATGACGACATCTTTATTTTTAACCAGTGTTAATATGGTATCTTTTTCAATTATGTCTATTGGTAGTGGAGAAGGAACTACTCGACGATATCCTCTATTAGCGTCCTCTTTCATTACATAACCTTTAGTTTTAACTATTTCATCCGATTCTTCTTTCGAATAGAAACTTCCAACTGGTTTAGTTGGATTTAAAAATAATGGATCATTTTTATCGACGAGTACCTGACTAATAACTGTTACTACATTACGCTTGACGCCTTCTTTTTTTAAGGCGTTACCAATTGCGTTTTGTAAATGATAGCCAATATATCCTTGTGACATCGCCCCACATTCTGGGAATGGCATATCAGGAACACTTTTTGCGTCGGTAAAAGCAAGATTAATCATTCCCACTTGTGGGCCGTTACCATGAACGATAATAACTTCATTGCCATCTCTTATTAATTCCACAATATAGGTAGCCACTTTACTGACTAATTCTTTTTGCTCTACTGCATTATTACCTAAGGCATTTCCACCTAAAGAAACAACATATCTTTTCATAGACACCTCGCATATACTTTTCTCTATCATTATAAAGGATGAATTTCTTATTTTCATCAATTGTCGATTTTGAACTACATTTGAAAAATTAATTTAATCTTTTTTTCTTCTAAACCTTGCGTATACGCGTTCGCAAGATGTTAACTTACAATTTCACAAATTAGATTGAAGAAAGTGCTAAAATCAATTAAACTAATATATATTAGAGGTCATTAATGATTGATGCAGTCATTCTTGCTGGTGGATGTTCAGTTCGCTTTAAATCGAATAAACTCCTTTTTCTTATAAATGATAAACCTCTTATAGTCCATTCTATTGAATCTCTTTTAGATTTTGCTTCTCATATTTATGTGGTGACAGGTCATTATCATAATGAAATATCTGAAGCAATTAAAAATATTGATAAGGTCTCAATAATTTATAATTCTAATTATATGAAAGGGATGTTTTCATCTGCTCAAACCGGAATAAAAGAAACCTCGAATGATATTTTACTCCTTCCCGGAGATTGCTCTTTTGTTGATAAAAAAACAATTCAAAAAATAATTAGTGGAAAAGGGATGATGAGATGCCCTATTTATCAAGGTAAAACCGGACATCCTCTTTTTATCAAGAAAGAACTAAAGGATGAGATATTAAAATTACCAATTGATTCCAATTTAAAAGCATTTCGTGACCAAATTGGATATGAGACTATCGAATGTGATGATCCTCATATTTTTATTGATATAGACACATTAAAAGATTATCAAAATCTTATTATTTAAGAGAAAGGAACTAAAATGAAGATACAACAATATTATCGTCCCACTAGTGTGGAAGATGCTTATCAAAAACTCGTTGAAAATCCTAAAAATGTTTTACTTGCTGGTGGATTTTGGCTTAAGAAAATGAATCAAAATTGTGAAACAATTATTGATTTATCTCCGTTAAAGCTCAATCAAATTCATGAAAATAAAGATTATGTTGTTGTTGGGAGCATGGTTAGTCAAAGAGATTTTGAAAATTCTAAGATTATCCAAAACCTTTTTAATGATATGGCTGGATTTGCCGTTCGAGAAATAATGTCGGTCCCATTTAGAAATAGCGCAACGATTGGTGGATCAATCATGGGAAGATATCCTTTTTCGGATGTTATAACTGCCTTACTCGCGATGGATGTAACATTAAGGTTTTATCCAAAACAAGAAATTTCGTTAGTGGATTTTTTAAATTACAAAGGCAAATTTAATTCCATATTAGTTGATATTGTTATTAAAAAAGAAAAAGGAAAAGGCTTCTTTAAAAAAGTAAAAACGACAGCCTTAGATTTCCCACTTATTAATATTGCTGTTAGTAAAAGTGATAAATATCGAATTGTTGTTGGTTCACGTCCCATGGTAGCGTCTTTAGCTATTAATGCGATGGATTACTTAAATAATTTTTCTAATCCGAGTGAAGAAGACTTTATTAAAGCTAGTGAAATTGCGGTGAATGAATTGAATTTCCTTGATAGCATCAATATTTCTAAGGATTATCGCATCGCTTTAGCTAAAACTTATATTAAACGTGGTTTATTGGAGGTCAGCCAATAATGAAAGTAACATTTTATTTAAATGAAATTTTGATGTCATTTGATGTCAAAGAAAGCGAATATCTTGCTGAAACGTTAAGAAAAAGTGGTCTTAAATCGATACGTTTAGGTTGTAATGAAACATCTTGTGGAGCTTGCACTGTTTTAATTGATAATAAGCCAGTCTTATCGTGTGGAGTATTGACTGGACAAGTTGAAGGTCACCACATTACAACTGTAGAGGGAATTCAAGAAGAAGCTCTTAAAATCGCAAATTATTTTGCTGACCAAGGAGCGGATCAATGTGGATTTTGCAACGTTGGTTATGCATTAGTCCTATACGCTCTAAAAAGAGAATTAAATAATCCTAGTGATGATGAAATTAAAGATTATATCGTTGGTAATTTATGTCGTTGCACTGGCTATCAATCGCAATTAAAAGCTATTCGTGCTTACTTGGAGGACAAATAAACATGAGAGTTGTTAATAATAAAACCCATTCAGTGGATGGCAAAGGCCTCATGATGGGTCGCCCTGCTTACACTGATGATTTAGCGGAACAAAATTCATTAGTTATTAAAATATTACGTTCACCTCATGCTTTTGCTCATATTAAAAATATTGATACTAGCGAAGCGGAAGCATTAAATGGTGTTGTTTTGGTTTTGACATATAAAGATGTGCCTCGCGTTTCTTTTTCCCGTGCTGGTCAAGGTTATCCTGAGCCATCTCCTCATGATAAATTCATTCTCGATGAATATGTGAGATATGTCGGTGATGAAGTAGCATGCGTTGCCGCGATTAATGAAGAAATTGCTGTTGAAGCTCTTAAACTTATCAAGGTTGATTATGAAATATTAGAACCTGTTTTAGATTTTGAAACCGCTTATGAAAATAAATCGGTTATTCATCCTGAAGATGGAATAAATGAAATGTTCCCGATTGGCTTTGAACCAAAGAAAAATGTCGCTGCTGCTTATGATATGGTAGTGGGAGACGTCAACAAAGTCATGAACGAATGCGATGTCGTTATTGAACACACCATTTATTCACAAGCTCAAGCTCACGCTATGCTTGAACCTCATTCTTCTAATGCTAGATTAGACGAACATAATCGATTAGTTATCTATTCATCGACACAAACACCATTCCATATGCGAAGAATTATGTCTACAACTCTAGGCATTCCAATTTCCAAAATTAGATTTATCAAACCTCGTGTTGGCGGTGGTTTTGGTGGAAAGCAAGCTTTTCATGGCGAATTCTTCTGTGCGTTAGTAACCTTGAAAACAGGTAGACCTACTAGATGCGTCTATACAAGAGAAGAAGTATTTGAATCTTCTTATACTCGTCATCCAATGAAAATATCGATTAAATTAGGAGCAACTAAGGAAGGTAGAATTAGAGCCATTGATTGTAACGCTTTAAGCGATACTGGAGCGTATGGAGAACATTCATTAACAGTTTTTATGATTGTAGGTAGTAAAGTTTTACCTCTATACAATAAGGTTGATGCCGTTCATTTTGGAGGAAAAGTGGTTTATACCAATCACGTTTCCGCTGGTGCGTATAGAGGGTATGGCGCTATTCAAGGAAATTATGCTTTAGAAACAGCAGTGGATATCCTTGCTGAAAAACTTCACATGAATCCAATGGTGGTTCGTGAAATTAATTCCATGAGAGAAAAAGAAACCTCTCCTATTTTTGAAATCATGGGAGAAGGTACAAAAGGTACCGCTATGATTATGGAAAGTTGTAAATTACCATACTGCATTAAACGCGGTGCAGAATTAATTGATTGGAATAACAATTATCCGCGTAAAGTAGTCGGCCCTCATAAAGTCAGAGGATACGGAATGGCCATTGCCATGCAAGGAAGTGGCATACCATTTATGGATATGGGAAGCGCTACTATCAAATTGAATGATGGTGGTTCGTATAATTTAACCGTTGGAGCGACTGATATTGGACAAGGTTCCGATACCATCCTATGCCAAATTGCAGCGGAGGAATTAAGAACTACTGTTGATAAGATATTGATTTATTCATCTGATACCGATTTAACCCCGTTTGATTGTGGAGCATATGCTTCATCTACTACTTATATATCCGGTAATGCGACTTGGAATGCTGCAAAAAAGATGAGAGAAAGATTAGAAAAAGAAGCAGCGGACTATTTAGGTGTGAAGTCAAATAGTATTGAATTTGACGGAGAAAAATTCACTTCAGGAGATAAGACTGTTACTTTAAATGAACTATCAATTAAACTCTTATATAATCAAAATCAACATCAAGTTGCAGTGACTGAATCTTATTTTGGAAAAGTATCTCCCCCTCCCTTTATGGCGGCTTATGCTGAAGTGGAAGTTGATACTGAAACTGGCGAATATGAAGTCTTAAATTATGTTACGGTTACGGATTGTGGCACTACCATTAATCCGATGTTAGCGAAAGGACAAGTGGAAGGTGGTATTGCTCAAGGTTTAGGCATGGCATGCTTTGAAAGAGTAATCTATGATAAGAAAGGTAAACTTCTTTCTAATAATTTCCTTTCATATCATGTGCCTACTCATAAAGAGATTCATCATTACATTACTGAATTTGCGGATTCATATGAACCAACTGGTCCATTTGGGGCAAAATCAGTGGGGGAAATTGGAATTGATACTCCGCCCGCAGTTATTTGTAATGCTATTTATAACGCTGTTGGAGTAAGAATTAACGATTTGCCAATCACTCCTGAAAAAATATATTTAGGCATGCAAAAACTTAAAAAATAATGCAAAACGAGGTTTAAATGAACGATTTATTAATTAAAAATGGTTTAGTTTATATTGATAATGAATTTAAAAAGATAAATATCGGTATCAAAGATGAGCTCATATCTTATCTTGGTGAAGATGAGCTTCCTTCTTTAAAAGTTATCGACGCTAGTGGAAAGAAAATCATTCCCGGCTTAATCGATAGTCATGTTCATTTTGAACTTTATTGTGGCACTATTACCTCTAGAGATGATTTTAGAAGTGGAACTATTTCTGGAGCGTATGGAGGGGTCACCACTATAATTGACTTTTTAGACCCTTCTAGCACGGTTGAGGAACTCGTAACTACTTATAATGAAAGAAAAAAATTAGCCAAAAAAAGCGTTACGGATTATTGCTTTCACGCTTGCATTAAGGAACCTAAATGTGACTTAGAAGATTATGTTAAGAAAGTCAAAGAATTAGGAATGAATACCATTAAATTATTCACTACTTATTCTGAAACACATCGAAGAACATATGATAAAGATATTATAAAATTATTGGAACTATCAAAAAAATATCATATTTTAATCACTGCTCATATTGAAAATGATGAGCTTATTAATCATGATGATAATTTGCTTTGTGTAGATATAAATAAGGCCCGACCATCCATTGCTGAAACTAGTGAAGCCTTAAAATTAGCATTGTACGCTAAAGAGACAGGCGGTTATTTATATATGGTTCATTGTAGCAGTGGTAAAACACTTAAATACCTTGTTGAACAATTTGGTGACATCTTGAATAAAAATTTATTCATCGAAAGCTGCCCGCAATATTTTATGTTTGATGATAGTGAATTTAATAAACCCAGCGGTGCTTTGTTCACTTTTGCTCCACCTTTAAGAAGTCGTGGTGAAAAAGAATTATTAAGTCAATATTATCGATATATAAATACGATAGGTACTGATCACTGTTCTTTTACCAAAAAGGATAAATTATCTCATCCTTTATTAAATGGACACCCTCTTGGAATAGGTGGAATTGAATCTTCTTTCATGGTTATGCATTCATTATTCGGTGATGACATGATTGACAAAATGAGCAAAAATATCGCTGATTTGATGGGAATTAAGAAAAAAGGTAGCATAAAAATTGGAAATTATGCTGATTTTGTTTTCTATATTGAAAAGGATGTAATCATTGATAAACCTCATTCTAATGTCGATTATTCGATATATGAAGGGTTACATAGTGACATTGAAATTACTGATACTATAATTAGAGGTAGATATATTATTAATAACAAAAAATACATCGAAAATGTTGGGAGACTTTTAAATGAAGAAAGCACTGATTAACATTCGACTATATGATTATCATATTTACATTGAAAACGCTTATGTTGTTTTTGATAAAGAAATAATAGAAGTTGGTGAAATGACTGCTTTTCAAAATAATGATTATTTAATAATCGATGGAAAAGGAAAATTGTTGCTCCCTAATTTCGTTTGTGCTCACGCTCATATTTATTCGATATTTGCTCGAGGATTAGCTCTTCCCTTTAATCCCGCTAATTTTCAAGAGATATTGGATCAAATGTGGTGGAAATTGGATTCACAAATCGATAATAAAATTACTTATTATTCAGGAATAGCGGCCGGCACTGAATTCATTAAAAATGGTGTTACCACGATTATTGATCATCACGCCTCAGGAAAAGAAATTTTAGCCTCTTTATCATCTTTAAAAAAATCTCTTGTAGACACCCTTAATTTAAGAGCGATTCTTTGCTTCGAAACTAGCGATAGATATAAAATTGATGATTGCATCAAAGAAAATGTTTCATTCGCTAAAAGGTATCATAATTCTCACATTTCAGGATTATTTGGTTTGCATGCCTCTATGTCTTTAAGCGAAGACACCTTAAAATTAATCAAAAGAAAACAAAAAGATATTCCTCTTCATGTTCATGTTGGCGAATCGATTATGGATGAAGAAGACTCTATTAATAAATACGGATTAAGAATAATCAATCGATTTGCTAAATATGGATTGATTAAAGAAGATTCGTTAATTGTACATGGTGTATATTTAGATGAATGCGAATTAGATATAATTAAAAACTTAAAAGCCTATATGGTAGTAAATACTACTTCAAATATGAATAACGCAGTTGGACTACCAAACGTTAAAGCTTTTATTGATAAAGGCATTCCCGTCTTAGTGGGTAATGATGGGCTTTCCACTAGTATGGCGAATGAATATAATAATATTTTTTACACTTCTCATCTTAAAAATGAATCCGCTACAACGCTTAATTTGAGTGATATTTTAAAGATGATTCTTAATGCTTATGACTATGCTTCAAGAAGACTAAATATTAAATTAGGAAGAATTGAAGCAGGCTATGTTTCTGACTTTTTGTTACTACCATATACACCATTTACTAAAATGGATAATTCTAATGCATTTGGTCATTTATTTTACGGCTTATATCCTAGTTTTAAACCAAGTCATGTCTTTGTTGATGGAAAATTATTGTTAAAGAATTATGAATTGGTTTCTAAAAAAGCAAAAGATGAATTAACAAAAGCAAAAACTATATCTAATATACTTTGGGAAAGGGTTATTTAATTATGGATTTAACAACTAAATTTGATGGATTAATTCTCAAAAATCCTTTAATGCCTGCGGCTGGTCCTCTTGTAGGTGATGCTCAAAAAATGCTTTGGCTAAAAGAGCAAGGATGTGGAGCAATTGTCGCTAAAACGATATCCACGAAGGATGCTCATATTCCTCATCCATGCATTTTTGGAGAAGGGCAAGGAACAATCTTTAACTGTGAATTATGGAGCGAATATCCTAAAGAAAAATGGATAAATGAATTCCTACCTGAATTTGTTAAAAATAAAGGCGACACTCCCTTAATTATTTCTGTTGGCTATACCAAACAAGATATGGAAGAATTGATTCCTCTTTTAGATGAATTTGCGGATGCATTTGAAGTCTCCACTCATTATGTTGGGACTTCTCATGAAGCGATTGGTGAAACTGTTAGAACTATTCGTTCTTTAACTTCTAAACCAATCTATATGAAAATATCGCCACATATTCCTGATCCTAGTGGATTTGCAAGAACTATAAAAGAAAACGGTGCTAACGGAGTGGTAGCGATAAATTCTCTCGGACCAGCCATGAAAATTGACATTAAAGATAGAAGCATGGCAATCTCTAATTATGGCGGTTATGTGTGGATGAGTGGCCCTGTTATTAAACCTTTAGCATTAGCTACTGTTTATACCATTAAACAAGCAGAGTCATCTTTAACCGTTATTGGAGTAGGTGGAGTTAGCTCCGCTGACGATGTCATCGAATTCCTTTTAGCGGGTGCTTCCGCAGTGGGAATGCTTTCCGCTCCAATGTTAAGAGGAAAAGAACTATATAAAAAGATTATTGATGATTTACCAAAAGCACTTATTAAATATGGGTTTAATTCTGTCCAAGAAGTCATCGATACTGCTTTAACAAATAAAGTTAAATATGAAGCTAATTTGCCTAGTGTAGATGCTTTAAAATGCACGCACTGCAAATTATGTATGAGGAATTGCCCATATTTTGCTATTGATATGGATGAACATGTTGTTCCATTTTTTAATACAAATAAATGTTTTAGATGTGGTCTATGTGCCTCTAAATGTCCAAGTAAGGCTATTAATTTTAAATAAAATATATGCGAAATCAATTTCTAACATCAGTAAAAAAAGTCGATAACGAAGAGAAAATGTCTGGTGAAGCCTTATTCACAGATGATATCCCCATGGATGGTGTTTTAAACGCAATCATGATAAGGAGTAGCATAGCTAGAGGCAAAATTAATGAAATTGAAGTTCCCCCTCTTCCTGATGGCTATTATTTCATCAGCGCAAAAGATATCGTTAAAGAAAATGTATGCAATATTATCTTTTCAGATTGGCCAGTTTTCGCTGATAAAGAAGTTAATTATTTAGGTGAAACTATTGGCTTATTAATTGGTGAAGATAAAAACATTTTACTGGAATTATCGCATCAAATTTATGTTGATTATGAAGAAGAAACGCCAGTATATGATATGGTTAATAGTTATATTCATAAAGAATTCACTAAAGGCGATATTATTAAAATAAAAAAAGATGCAATTAAAGTAATTAGTGAATCTTTTGAAACTGGTTATCAAGAGCAAGTCTATTTAGAAACTCAAGGGATGCTCATGTATTTAGACGACGATAAGATTACAGTTAAAGCTTCTATGCAATGTCCATTTTATGTTAAAAAAGCTATTGTTAGAACTCTTGGCTGTCCTGAAGATAAAGTAAGAGTTATTCAACCTGCAGTGGGTGGAGCATTTGGTGGTAAGGAACATTTCCCCTCCCTTATGGCAGCTCAATTAGCCACAGCGATTGTTAAAATTAAAAAACCCATCAAAATGATTTTTGATCGAAGTGAAGACATTGCTTTTACTACAAAAAGACATCCTAGTAAAACAACGATATCGGCTTATATCGATGATAACAACAATATCTTAGGAATGAAAATTGTGGTGGGTATTGATGGAGGTGCCTATAAAGGGTGTTCAGGAGTAGTTTTATCGCGTGCTCTTATCGCTTGTACAAATACGTATACCTTTGATAATTTAGAAGTATATGGCGATGCTTATTGCACTAACAAAGTTCCTTCTGCTGCCTTTAGAGGATTTGGTTCGCCTCAAACCATATTTGCTATTGAAATGTTTATGCATCATTTGGCAAAAGAATTAGGCGTTGATCCTTTATTATTAAGAGAAAAATATATGGTCAAAACAGGAGATATTACAGCTACTTCTGGTATATTTAGAGATGATATTATTCTTGATAAAATCGAGCATAAAGCGATGGAAATGTCTCACTATAAAGAAAAAATAAAAGAGTATAGTAAGCCAAATTGTTATAAAGGAATTGGCATGTCATTCTTTTTACATGGCTGTGGATTTACCGGTAGTGGAGAAAGCGACATCATCAAAGCTAAAGTGAGAATGAATAAGGATGAGAATGGAATAGTTAGGTTTTATACTTCTCAAGTTGATTTTGGACAAGGCAATAGAACTACACTTAAAAGAATCGTTGTTGATACCCTTCAAATTCCAGAAGATAAGGTTATATATGACGCTCCTGATACTGACTTAACTTTAAATAGTGGACCCACTGCCGCATCTAGAACTACGATTATCGTGGGTGGATTGGTGGCTAAGGCTGCAAAGCATTTAAAATCGATATGGAAAGATGGAGAATTTCAAGAAATCATCGAGCCATATGTTGGTCCTAGTTATATTAAATGGGATGAAAATACTATGCAAGGTGATGCTTATCCAGGCTATGCTTGGGGCGCTAATGTGGTTGAAGTAGATGTAGATCCGATTACTTATCAAGTTAAGATTTTGGGTTGCTGGTCGGTTTATGATGTCGGTCATTGTATTGATGAAAGAATATGTTACGGGCAAGCTGATGGTGGCTTAGTTCAAGCATTAGGTTATGGCTATATGGAAAATTGTGTTGCAGTAGATGGCAAGTTTAGACAAAAAACTTTGTCAGATTATATTATTCCTACTACCAAAGATATTCCTACTTTAGAAACTGCTTTCATAGATAACCCGTTTAAATTTGGAGCCTTTGGGGCAAAAGGAGCAGGAGAACTTACTTTTGTTGGTGGAGCCCCCGCTTTAGCCTTAGCTATTGAAAACGCAATTAATAAAAAAATAAATAAAATTCCTGCAAATCCTGAATATATTATGGAGTTAATGAATAATGAAGATTAATTTCACGCTTAATCATAAGCCGCTAGAAGTCGATGTCGATCCATCGATGAGGCTTTTAGATTTACTTAGAGATGTTTTAAATTTAAAAGGTGTTAAAGAAGGATGTGGGGAAGGTGCATGTGGTGCATGTACTGTTTTAGTTGATAAACAATGTTACGATTCCTGCCTTACTCCCGTGGCTAATATAATTAATAAAGATATATTAACAATTGAAGGATTTAAGTTAACAAAAGAATATCGAATCATCGCTGATGCTTTTGCTGATATGGGAGGAAGCCAATGCGGTTTTTGTACCCCTGGAATGATTATGGCAACGTATGGTTTATTTTTGCATAACCCTCATCCAAGTGAAGAAGAAATACGCGTTGCACTATCTGGCAATTTATGCCGATGCACAGGCTATCAGGCTATTATTAATGCTGTTTTAGAAGCTAGTGAAAAAGGAGACGGATTATGGAAATAAAACATTTCATTCCAACTTCCTTAAAAGAAGCACTTGAAATTATTTCTAATCATGATTGTTTTATCTTAGCTGGTGGAACGGATTTGATGGTTCAAAAACATAAAAGTAAAGGACTTCTTCCTAACTTTGATAAAGATGTCATTTATATCTCTAATTTAAAAGAATTAAATTATGAATATATTGATGAAAACGGTGATTATCATATTGGCTCAACTGTTAAATATGTTCAATTAGAAAATAGCAAAATTTGTCCTCAAATATTAAAAGATATAATTGTTGAAATTGCCTCACCAAATATTCGAAATATGGCGACACTAGCAGGAAATATTGGAAATGCATCTCCTGCTGGAGATTCTCTAGTGGGGCTTTATCTATTAGATGCTAAAATCAAATTGTCATCGTTAAAAGGCGAAAGAATTCTTCCGATAAATGAATTCATTAAAGGCGTTAGAAAAATTGATAGGCATTTTGATGAATTGATTACTGAAATTATTATTCCTAATGGATATCAAAAACTAACTTATTATTGGAAGAAAGTTGGCTCTCGCGCTGCCGAATCAATTTCTAAATTGTCCTTTTTAGGAGCATATGAAATTAAAGACAACCATTTAGTGGATTTCCGCCTTGCATTTGGAAGCGTTTCAATTACTGTTGTAAGGAATAAAGATATTGAAAAAGATTATATAGGGTTAGAGGTACCGCTCTTACCTTCTATAATAGATAGTATAGTATCAAGGTATTATACGATTATTAATCCAATTACTGATCAAAGATCAAACAAGGATTATCGGAAAAAGGTGGCAATGAATTTGCTCACCCATTTCTTAACTAACATCAAATAAGGAGGCGATAATGAGCTACATTAAAGGTTATGTTTGTACTATATGTGGAAAGTTTTTTCTCCCAGAAGAAGTTGATTTAACTTGTCCAAATTGTGGGGAAAAAGGAATTCTCGATGTCGTTTTTGACTATGAAGCACTTAAAAAAGTCTTAACGAAAGATTATTTTAAGAATAATAAAGATTATTCAATGTGGAGATATGCTCCTCTAATGGGTATAGAAAATACCCATGTTAACGAAATGCTTAGAATTGGTTGGACACCATTAATTAAGTCGAGAAATCTAGCAAAAGAGCTAGGAATTAAAGAACTTTTCATAAAAGATGATGGTTTAAACCCAAGCGGTTCAAGTAAAGATAGAGCCTCTGGAGTAGCAGTTTTAAATGCGATTGAAGCGGGAGCGGATACCATATCTTGTTCTTCAACTGGCAACGCCGCATCTAGCTGCGCATGTCATGCTGCTCATATGGGACTTAAATCAGTTATCTTTGTTCCAAAACGCGCTCCAATTGGAAAATTAACACAAATATCGATGTATGGAGCAACTCTAATTGTTGTGGACGGAGATTATAAAGCAGCTTTTTCATTATCTAAAGAAGCGATTAAAAAATATCATTGGTATAATCGAAATGCCGCAATTAATCCTTTTATGGTTGAAGGCAAAAAAACTGTCTCTTTAGAAATTGCCGAACAACTCGATTTCAAACCAACTGATTGGGTATGTGTTTCAGTCGGTGATGGCTGCACTATTGGTGGAGTTTATAAAGGCTTCTCTGATTTATATAAATTAGGATTTATTGATTATATTCCACGTATATTAGGTGTTCAATCCACCGGCTGTGAGCCATTTGTTGCTGCTAATAAGCAAAATGCTCCACTTGTGGAATGCGAAGAAAATACTATCGCAGATTCAATTGCGGTTGGCATTCCTCGCAATCCTATTAAAGCTTTAAATGCTGTTAAAAATTCTCATGGAGCCTGGATAAGTGTTCCTGATGAAGATATTTTAAAAGCGATGGCTTTATTAGGTAAAAAAGAAGGTGTCTTTGGCGAACCAGCGGGTGTTACTTCTCTTGCTGGATTAATCAAAGCGCTAGAAACTGGCATTATTAAAAAGGATGAAACTGTGACTATAATAGTGACAGGTAATGGTTTAAAAGATCCTTTGAATGCACAAAAAGCCATTATGCATCCTGAAATTATGAAACCAAATATAAATGAACTTGACAAATATTTAAAAGAAAAAGGAGTGATTTAGTATGTCAAAAATTCCATTTGGTCCAACTTATGATGAGATGTTAAATCCTAATCATCAAGATCCAGAAGTCAGAAAGCTTGCTTCAAAGGCATTAAAAGAAAATGAACTTGATCCGATTAATCTATTTAACATTACTTGGAAAAATGAAAAAGGCGAAGTAAGAAAAATAGTTCTCCCCAAAGAATTGACTGGTGTCGATGCAAATATAGTGGTCTTACTTGGCAAAGATTTTCCTTCAGGCTCACATAAAGTTGGTCCTGCTTATTCAACATTAATTGAGGGCTGTGTTGATGGAGATATTATTCCTGGTAAACACACCATCTTAGGGCCATCAACTGGTAACTTTGGTATTGGAGTTAGCTACATTGCTAATCTAATGAAATATGATGCCATTGTTATTATGCCTGATAACATGTCTAAAGAAAGATACGAAAGAATTCAAAGATATGGAGCGAAATTAGATCTTACTCCTGGTAGTGAATCTGATGTTATTTTAACGTTAGAAAGAACATATGAATTAAAGAAAAATCCTAACTACCGCACCTTAGCGCAGTTCGAACTACTTCCAAATTATCGTTTCCATCGTCATGTAACAGGTAATTCTTGTGTTGAAGCTGTTAAGGGTATTGGAAATGGACGTATTGCTTGCTTCTGTAGCGCTCCTGGTAGCGCTGGCACCTTAGCGGCAGGTGATCAAATTAAAGCTGTCTTCCCTGAAGCTAAAATCGTGGCTTTAGAACCGCATGAATGTTCTACTCTTACCAATGGTGGACGTGGACAACATCGTATTGAAGGTATCGGAGATAAGATGTGTACACTTATTCACAATGTTTTGACTACTGATTTTATTACTCAAATTATTGATGATGATTGTGTTAGAGGATTAGAAGTCATCCATGAAGGTAGTGAAGTTTTAGAAAAGCATGGTATTTCTAAACAAGTAGCGGAATCTTTAAAAGATTTATTTGGCGTTTCTGGAATTTGTAATATTTTAGGCGCTATTAAAATGGCTAAATATTTGCGTTTAGGACCCGATGATAATGTGGTTACTATTGCCACTGATAGTTTTGATAGATATGAATCAGTCATTCAAAATCTCCATCAACGCGAATTAGAAGTAACCGATAATGTTTTAGAAAGATGGTATGAAGATATCTTCCTTGGCGCTGACACTAATTACGTTTTAGATACACGTGGTAATGAAGCCAAAGAACTATTATTTGCTCAAAAAGAAAGAGATTGGCTCCCATTTGGTTATACCAAAAACTATTTAGATTCAATGAGAAAAATGTCCTTCTGGGACCATGAATATCATAAAATTGATGAATATGACGAAAAGATTAAAAGAATGCGAGGTAAAGAAATTTAATGAAAATCCCTTTTAGTGAAGTACTCGAAAAAGCCAAATCATATGAAAAAGATATGACCAAGTTTCTTCGCGATATGATTGCTATTCCTAGTGAATCATGTGGAGAAGAAAAAGTAATTTTAAGAATTAAAGAAGAAATGGAAAAAGTAGGTTTTGATAAGATTGTTATCGATCCTATGGGAAACATTTTAGGCTATGTTGGTCACGGCTCACACCTCATCGGTATGGACGCCCATATCGACACAGTTGGAATTGGAGAAATCAAAAACTGGAAGTTTGATCCATACACTGGTTTTGAAGATGATGTCTATATCGGTGGAAGAGGTGCCTCTGATCAAGAAGGTGGTATGGCCTCTATGGTCTATGCTGCAAAAATCATCAAAGATTTACATTTAGAAGATGATTACACCTTAGTAATTACTGGCACTGTTCAAGAAGAAGACTGCGACGGTCTATGTTGGCAATATATTATTGAACAAGATAAAGTTAAACCAGAGTTTGTCTTAATTACTGAACCAACTTCTTGTCGAATTTATCGCGGTCATCGTGGAAGAATGGAAATTAAAGTTTCCACGCGCGGCATTTCTTGCCATGGCAGCGCTCCCGAAAGAGGAGTTAATGCTATCTATATGATGGCACCTATCATTGAAGATATTAAAAAGCTTAACGAAAGACTAAAGGATGATCCATTCTTAGGAAAAGGGACAGTCACTATTTCTCAAATCTTCCATAAATCACCATCTCGATGTGCTGTAGCAGATGGATGCTGGATTTCTTTAGATCGAAGATTGACCGATGGAGAAACTTATTTATCAGCGATTAAAGAAATAGAAGAGTTACCCTCAGTTAAAGCCGCGAATGCCGTAGTGGAAATGTATGATTATGATCGACCTGCTTACACTGGATTAGTTTATCCAACGAAAGCGTTCTTCCCAACATGGGTTATTCCAGAAGATGATATTTTATGTCGTTCTATGAAAGAAGGATATGAAGAATTATTTAATGAAGAACCAATTATCGATAAATGGACCTTCTCCACTAATGGAGTTTCCATTATGGGAAGATTTGGCATTAAATGTATTGGCTTTGGCCCAGGCGATGAAAAAGAAGCCCATGCTCCAAATGAAAAAACAAGGAAAGCCGATCTTGTTAAATGTGCTGCATTATATGCCGTTATGCCTCTTCTATATTTAGAAAATTTAAAAAAATAAAGGAGTTTTACACTAAATTTATGGAAAAAGTTACAAAAATGGAACCTTTATTCAAAGGTCGCCATCTCATCACACTTGAAGAATGGAGCAAACCAGAAATCGACAAATTACTCGAAGTCAGTAAGGAACTTAAAGAAATGTTCCACAATGATATTCCCACTCCATTTTTAGAAAACAAAACTGGATTTTTAATGTTCTTTGAACAATCCACAAGAACTCGTAATTCATTTGAAGCTGGAATGGCTGAATTAGGAGGACATGCTACGTTCTTAGATACTTCAATGATGCAAATCGCTCACGGAGAAAGCGCTAAAGACACCGCTACAATTTTATCCTCTTTTGGACATATGATCGCTTGTCGTTATTGCAACTGGGGATTAGGCAATAAATATATTCGTGAAATGGCGAAATGGTCAACCGTGCCAGTTATCAATTTACAATGTGATTTGTTCCATCCTATGCAAGCGCTTGCTGATTTGATGACCATGCAAGAAGTTTTCCCAACTACTAAACATTTAAAAGTGTCTATTATTTGGGCTTACGCTACTACTCATAAAAAACCAATTTCAGTTCCTCTTTCTCAAATTCTATTATTCCCTAGATATGGAATGGATGTTACTTTAGCTTATCCTGAAGGATACGATTTACCTGATTGGGCCATTGAAAAAGCGAAAAAGAACGCTATTGAAAATGGTGGTTCATTTAGAATTACACATGATATGGAAGAAGCATATCGCGGAGCGGATGTTGTCTTTCCTAAAAACTGGGGTTCATGGGTTACAAATCAATCAACCGCGGTCGTCGATGATTTATTAGAATCTTATAAGAGTTGGAAATGTACTGAAGCGATGATGGCTTTAGCAAATCCTGGCTGCAAATTCATGCATGCTCTTCCTGCTGATAGAAACCACGAAGTCGAAGATTCTGTTATCGATGGTCCTCAATCTATTGTCTATCAAGAGGCTGAAAATCGTTTACATACCGCTAAAGCTGTTATGTGCATGGTTGTAGGTGGCAAGAAATAGATATCTTAATCATTTAATACAATTGGAGTGTTTCTTATTTGAAACGCTCCTTTTTTTAAGTTCATTTAAATATAAATATATAATGATAGTGGTAATATACACAAATCATAATATTTTAACGTTATTATCTTATTTAATTTTATTTTTATTGTTTATATACATAAAAATATGATAATATTTCAAAGCAAAACTTTCTTTGAACAAGTTATAGTTCAAGGCGGAAGGAGAAAAAAATGAAAAAAGGAATTCATCCAGAATACCATCGTTGCACAGTGACTTGCATCTCCTGTGGAGCGACATTCGAAACAGGTTCAACATTAAAGGAAATTAAAGTTGATACATGTTCTAATTGCCATCCCTATTACACTGGCAAACAAAGATATGTTCAAGCTGATGGCCGTGTTGATCGTTTCAACCGTAAATACGGATTACAAAATAATAACGAAAAGAAATAATAGACCGGTTAATCCGGTTTATTTATTATGGTGACATTATGAAGAAGAGATTTTACATTACTACTCCTATATATTATCCAAGCGCTAAATTACATATTGGACACGCTTATTGCACAGTTTTAACTGATGTTTTTGCTCGTAGTAAAAGAGAAAGAGGCTTTGAATGCTATTTTCTTACTGGCGCTGATGAACACGGCTTAAAAATCGAAAAGAATGCCGCTTTAGCGGGTAAGACTCCTCAAGAATTTGTCGATGATATTGTCGAAGGTTTTTATAAATTATGGGATTTGCTTCATATTTCAAATGACGATTTTATAAGAACTACGCAAACCAGACATACAAAAGTCGTCCAAGACATTTTTTCTAAAATGCTTAAAAATGATGACATCTATTTAGGGCATTATGAAGGATGGTACTGTAAAGATTGTGAAGCTTTTTGGACTGATACTCAAGTAGGGGAAGAACATCTTTGCCCCGATTGTCATCGTCCAGTGAGCAAGGCTCAAGAAGAAGCTTATTTCTTTAAAACCGGGAAATATGTTGAAAGATTGTTAAAATTTTATGATGAAAATCCTAAATTTTTAATTCCTGAATCAAGAAAAAATGAAATGATAAATACATTTATTAAACCTGGGTTAGGGGATTTATGTATTTCGAGAACTTCTTTTACTTGGGGCATTACAATTAAAGAAAATCCAAAACATGTTATTTATGTGTGGCTCGATGCCTTGACTAATTATATCACCGCTTTAGGTTATGATAGCGACGACCCAACTTTATTTAAGAAATATTGGGAAGATGAAGATTCAGAAATTATTCACATTTTAGGAGCGGACATTACTAGATTCCACGCTATTTACTGGCCTATGTTTTTAATGTCTTTAGGTTTACGCCTTCCTGATCGAGAATTTGTTCATGGCTTACTTATGATGAAAGATAGCAAAATGAGTAAATCAAAAGGCAATACTGTCGATCCATTCCCACTTGTTGAAAGATATGGAGTGGACGCTGTTAGATATTATTTAGTTAGAGAAGTTAATTTTGGTAGTGATGGCTCTTTTACTCCTGAACAATTCGTTGAACGAATTAATATGGATTTAGCTAATTCTTTAGGCAATTTATTAAATAGAACAGTATCTATGATTATTAAATATTTTGATGGCGTTATTCCAGAATATAAAGGCTCCATCACTGAATTTGACGACTCTTTAAAATCTTTAGCCGTAGCAACCATAAAAGCATATGAAACCGCTATGGATGATATTAGAATGACTGATGCTATTATTTTTGTTAATGAATTAGTGAGTAGAGCCAATAAATACATTGATGAAACAACTCCTTGGGCTTTGGCCAAGGACGAATCAAAAAAAGCTTCATTAGCGTCAGTTATGTCTCATCTTGCTAATGTAATCTATATTGCTGGAATGCTGTATCGTCCAGTTTTAGTAACGGCTTCTGATAAACTATTTGACCAATTAGGAGTTAATAAACAATTGAGAGATTATCAAAATATTTATCAATTTGGTATATTAGGAAATACCAAAGTAAATAAAGGTGAGCAACTCTTTCCTCGACTTGATGCCGCAGTGGAAGTTCCTTATATTAATGAATTGATGAAAGGCAATAAATAATGGCATTAATGGTGATAGAAATGTCACCTTTACCAATCTAAAGAATCAATATTGATTAAGAAATCTAATAGACTAATTCTTAAAAAACCTTCATCTGTGTAATAATGTAGTCCTTCATTTTTAACTATTATTATTTTTTTAAATGAATTGGGAATATTTCTAATAGATTGATATTCTTGGTCTTTTTTATTTTGACTATCAATGGCTAACGAAACTTGGATATAGTAAGTTTTATTGCCTTTGTTAGCCACAAAATCGCATTCTGTTTCTATTTCGGTATAAATCCATTTATCATTCCTATCTTTTTTATCAGTTTTCTTTTTTATTTTAACAACGCCGACATCAACATTAAAACCGCGATATCTTAGCTCGTTATAAACAATATTTTCAATTAAATCAGATTCATCGACATTTCTAAAATTTAAAATTGCATTACGTATCCCTATATCTTCAAAATAAATTTTATATGGTGAACCAATATATTCACGTCCTTTAATATCGTATCTAAGACATTTTTTGATTAAAAAAGCATCTTCAAACCAATTTACATAGTTATTAATTGTGTTATTTGACAATTTAATATGATGTTTACTTTTAAAAGTGTTTTCGATTCTCGTTGGATTAATAGGAGTAGATATCATAGAAGCGATTACTTTTAGTGTTTCGTCTAAATTATTTTGATCTATTTGATTATGTCTTTTTTTAACATCACTTAAATATGTATCTCTATAAATACTAATAGCCTGGCTAATTTTATTTTCATCATCCTTTTGTAATTGAACTAAAGGAATTCCACCATATCGAATATACTCGTTTAAAGCATCTATTTTATGAACATTTGTATCAGATAAATATTCATTAAAAGTTAACGGAAGTAGGTGAATGTTAGATGAACGTCCACTGAATTCAGTATCGATATTAGAAGAAAGTAGATAAGAATTACTTCCACTTACATAAACATCGTAATTATCATGTGTTAAGAAGCCATTTAACACGCGAACGAAATTTTCTAAATTTTGAATTTCATCTAAAATGAAATAATACATTTGATTATCCTTTATTAAACTTTGGATATATAACATGAACTTCCGATTATTGACAATTTGTTGCCCGTTTTTAATTACGATTGTTTTTTGAGCTGGTAAATATTTATCTAATTGCATGATGTCTTCTTCATTATCAAAAGCAAATCGAATTATGTGTTCATTATCTATATTTTGATTTTCAAATAGATGATGATAAAAAATTGTGTTTAAAAGATAGGATTTCCCACTTCTTCTCACTCCAGTAACAACCTTTATTAAGTGATTGTGTTCAAGCTTAATTAATTGATCTAAATATTTATTTCTTTTAAACATGGTTTCATCTTTCTTTCAGTACTGAACCTTTTGTCAACTCTATTATAATCATGTTATATGGCAATTTAAAAGAATTTTATTGATATTTCTTTCAGTACTGAACCTTTTGTCAAGGCGTTTAGTGCATATAAAAACAATATCACTTTAGATAAAAAATGGCTAAATTCTTATAGACTAAAATTTTTTCTAGCAAGATTTAGTCGTATGGCCAACCTTTAATGCTAATTTTGTTAATCCCAAAGTTATAACATTGACTGCCTTTATAGGGGAAAGCATTTAATCTAATTTCAAAATAAGAGATATCAATATTTTTTAAGTAGAATTTAATTTCACTATTTTCTTTTTGTTTTGTGATTGTACCTTGTTCTATATAACTTGTTGAAATTAACGCTTCTTCTTTATCATAACCATAAATATGGAGAACTTCGTTTTTTTGACTTTTAGCGGATTGAGAATTATTAGTAATAGGATTGATCAATAGCCTTACTTCTATTTTTTTAAACGGAGTTAATTTTGGAGATTGTATTCCTTTATATAATTGATCAAATTTAATTGCGTAATTATTACCATTTTCTCTATAAAAGGAAGGGCTAGAGAAATTATTACCATAAATATGCCTAAATCCAGTTGGTATCTCATTATCTACTTCATAATTTACCCATTCTTCAATGTTGACTTCCTCATTAGTGGGCCCATCTAATTTCTTATTTCCAATCGGCAAAATAACATCGCTTTCATCTTCCTTTTTAGATTCGCTTGAAGAAGCAGAAGACGAAGATGATGAAGAAGGTGCTGAAGACGAAGAAGAGGATGAAAAAGAAGACTCTGAAGACGATGTAGAATTTTCTTTTGTTGATGAATTAGAACTACTAGGTTCGTTACTTGTTGTACTCGAACTACTAACTTCACCAGTGGATGTAGAAAATTGACTGCTAAAAGTAAAAATGCTTGTTTTAATATTAGTATTTGTACAACTAGAAATTGACAATATTATTAATAAGGCAAGTAAATAATTTATTTTTTTCATCGCACTAATTAATACTATACTCTTGTTTAATATATAAATTAAGTAAACTTAGCTAATAATCTCCCAGTGGCCTGTTTTATTTGAACCACAACGTTTGATAATATTATTTTTCCTTAAGTTAGAAATTATTCTTTGAACTGTTCTTTTTGGAATTTTAGTTTGCTTAGAAATTTCATCGATAACAATATCGTTTTTAATAAATATTTCTTCAATCACTTTCTTTTCCGATGTGTTTAATTCGTTTATCGCACCATTTATCGCGCCACTTATCGCGCCACTTTATATTATTACTATTTATAGTAAAAACATGATGAGTGAAAAAGAATCCGTTATTAGATGATGCGTTAACTATTTCTTATATCATTGTTATTTAATTATTTAAAAGGAATAAAATTAACGATTTTAAAATAATTAGATACCGTTTGCAATTTGTAGGTAACGTTATAAAAAGGAAAGTCTTACAATGTT
>CAVDWX010000063.1:0-9402 GCA_963612735.1 Gemmiger formicilis
GAAGATAATAAGCCACGCGACTCCTTAAATACGCCTTTAACATATTTAGAGAAGAAATAAGAAGTAATAAAAACAACAACGACAAATCCTGTTAAAAATAAAGATAACATCGGTGAAATAAAAATCATCGTCGCATAAACAGCAACGATGGTAAAAACATTTCTAATGATGCTTACTAATACATTAGTGTAAAAATTAGACATCGAAGAAGTGTAATTAGCCACTCGAGTGACAAGTGAGCCAACCGGCATATCATTAAATTGATTTTGCGACATATTTTCAACATGGCTAAACACTTCAACACGTAATTTATAAACAATGCGCTGTCCAGCCTTAGTTAAAATCATGCTCTCGAAGTAGCGAAATGCCTGACCAACAATACATAAACTTAAATAACCAATAGCAATAATTAAAATAAGTTTAATCGAGATATTAGTGGTGTCTTTTAAGTTATCAGTCAATTTAGAATTGAGAAGAGGTCCAGTAATATCAACCGCAACATTACACAATATTAAAAACAAAGATATAACAAAAGCTTTCCATTCCGGAAGGACATAATTCATAGTTCGTTTAATCATTACTTTAAAAGGTAGTTTACGATCTTTTAATAGACCATCATAATGATTTTCTTCCATTAATTTCGTTCTCCTTCCATCGCTTCTAATTGTTGAAGTAAGACCATTTTTTGATAAGTAGGAGAAACGCTTTCAACATACTTAGGTGGCCCAAAAGCCTCTAATTCTCCATTATTTAAAACAATAATCTTATCAAAATTCTTCACGGTTGAAACTCGAGAGGCGATCACAATTGTGGTTTTGTTTTTTCTCATATTCTCGATATTGTTTAAAATGTTTTCTTCTGTTTTCATATCCACCGCTGAAACGCTATCATCCATGATTAAAATAGGCGAATCTTTGATAAAGGCTCTAGCGATAGAGATGCGCTGTTTTTGCCCACCAGAAAGCGTCGTACCTTGTTCGCCAGAAACAGTATTATAACCATCTTTAAAATCTTCGATATTACTAGCGACATCCGCGAATAAAGCCGCTCGTTTAATTTGTTCAGATTCGATATTAATATTTGAAAAAGCGATATTATGAGCAATGGTATCAGAAAAGAGGAAATTATTTTGTGGAACAAACGCAATAACATCTCTAAGCGACTTTAAATCAGCGTCCATAATATCGATATCATCAAGAAAAATCATTCCTTTTTCGATATTATATTGTCTTAACAAAACATTCATTAATGTGGTTTTTCCACTTCCAACTTTCCCAACAATGCCAACCCTTTCACCCGCTTTAATAGTGAGATTGATATTTTTAATAACTTCCACTTCGTCATTATCTGGATAAGAAAAAGAAAAATGATGGAAAGTGATATTGCCTTTAATATTGCTCATATCAATAGCATTAAGAGGATTACTAACTTCTTCTTTTTGCTCTAAAAAAGCAGCAACACGTAAATAAGAAGTTTTACCTCGACTTCTCATCGTCACAACTTGACCCATTGCAATCATCGGCCAAACCAAAACATCAAAATAGCCAATAAAAGTAATGAGATTACCAGCATCCATATCGATAACTCGATTAAAAATAACGACACTGTGCCCTTTAACACTCGCCCAAACAAACCAACCACCAAAGCCGATAATAATGGCAAAAATAAGAGCAATTAATACTTCGATACAAATATCAAAAATAACTGATACGCGAATGAAATTCACATTAACGTCCTTATTTTTTCGTGCAATTTTGGCAAACTTTTTAATTTGTTGATTTTCTTTTACGAATGCTTTAATGACTCTAATACCAGTAAAGCTTTCTTGTGAAAAATCATATAAATCATCATATGCTTCTTGTCGCTCTTTCCATTTTATGCCCATGAATTTTTCCACTAAGGCGCCCCAAAGAGCAATCAATAAAATAGGAACAATAGCGATTAAAGATAACGCCCAATCTAAAACAAACATTTTAACGATGGTAAATGATGTTAAGAATAAAGCATCAATCATCATCAAAGTTCCCCAACCTAAAAATTCTTCAATCGTTTCTAAATCCGTTGTGAACCAAGACATAACAGTCCCTACTTTTGTCGTATGGTAATAAGAAGTAGTTAATCTTTCCGCCTTTAAATACATCTCATGTCTTAAATCTGCTTCGGCTTTCTTTGAAACATAAAAGATGCATAATCGCCACGTCATACGGCCAATAAAAAGAATGACGCCGACGATTAAAACTTCGTAGATGATCTTCATCAAGCTATTTTTATCAATAATCTCATTAGCGTCATCAAATAGATTGACTAAATCGCCTAGACAATCCGGCAAATATAATTGAAACCAATCGCAGGCAATTAAAGCGATTAAAGCAATTAATAACAAATACCAATATTTTTTGTAATATTTATTTAAATATTTACCAAATAACATATAAGCCTCGCTCATTAATTCTATATAAGTTATATTTGTTTGCAAGAGAAATAGCCCATTTAAGAGCATTCAATATCATACTAGATAGATAATAGAAAGTTGAAATAAATACAAATTAGTAAATAATGCTTTGAGTATTGGATAAAAATAAAACTATTAAAAATGACAAGCAAGTCTACTAATAGGTATACTTACTTGCAAAAAATAATAGTTAATCACATGCTAACTAATCAAGTTTTTTTAACTAAAATTGAACGATTCGCTTGGAATTGTAAGAAAATCGTGCGAAAAAAGTTAAAAATTGCTTTTACAGAATAATTCAGTGATATTAATTAAAATAAATATAGGCATAAAAGACTATGATTTTTGAGGTACTATTCGATAATATTACTCCAACTTACTTTTCATAATTATTATTTTAGGGAATGATAAATCAAATATCACGCCAATCACAATTGTTAAAACTATTCGTTTAAAACTTGGTGCATAATATTTATCTTTTCCATCGATATTTATCATAGCAATAGACATACTCCTTAAAGTTTCCATTATTTGGTACTAGACGATATCTTCTTAATATTCATAGCGCTCATGTAATTGATAAAAATCAATCTATTAAAAAAAACAAGTAAGTCTACCTATAAGTATACTTTCTTGCAAAAAATAAAACCTAGTTATAAAATATAAATAGAGGGAAGATAATATGAGATATTATAAAGAATTAGCTAACTTCAATACCTTTACTTTAAAGGAAGCAGCTACCATAATTGGGAAAATTTCAACTGCTAAAAAATACCTAAAAAAGATGATAGAAACAGGTTATATAAAGAATATACGAAAAAATTTATATACTTGTTACGATGTGGCGTTAAACGAAGACTGCGCAAATAGATTTCAAATCGCTTCAAATATCAATCAGCATTCTTATGTTTCTTATCACACCGCTTTTGAATTTTATGGATGTTACAATCAAGTGTATAGTGAAGTTCAAACCTCAACCACTAAGCGATTTTCACCATTTGAATATGATGGGTATGCTTTTAAATGTTATCCTAACGATATTACAATTCAAATCGATACGATACAAGGTGCAAAAGTCACGTCCATCGAAAGAACAATTGTCGATTCAATCAATATGCTTGGGAAAGTCATGGACATTGAAGAATTGCTAAACTGTATCGACCTTGTCCAAACAGTTGATGAAGAGAAACTTCTAGAAACACTAAATGCATATCATAAAGAAGTTCTTTATCGAAAAGTTGGATATATTCTTTCCTTTTATAAAAAAGAGTTAAAACTAAGCAATGTTTTTTTTAAGACATGCATGTCAAAAGGAGTTGTTTCGAATTGCAACTTCATCGTAAACGCTGATAAAAAAAATCTGATATATGACTCGAAATGGGGTATTTATGTCTATCCTCACTTAAATAAAATGCGAACACAGGAGGCGGTTTAAATGTTTAAATATACAACAAAAGAAGTAAATAAAATTGCTCAAGAGACTAATTTTAATAAAAACACAGTTGAGAAAGTTTTAAGACTATATTCTATTTTAAACATTATTCAAAATTCTGAATTTAAAGATACGCTGGCTTTAAAAGGTGGCACCGCGATTAACCTATTTTTATTTGATTTGCCTCGACTTAGTGTTGATATTGATTTAGATTTCAACTTGCCTGTTGATAAAGAAACAATGTTTTCATATCGAACTAAAATCGATTCTTTTATAAAAGGATTTATGGAAAGTGAGGGCTATCATCTATCCGTTAAATCCAAATTTTTGCACACATTAGATTCCTATGTTTACAGCTATCAAACAACATCGAATAACAACGATGTATTAAAAATAGAAATTAATTATTCAGATCGAGTCCATGTTTTAAAATCAGCCATCAAAGAATCAACAAAAGTACTCGGCGAAACATCGTTTATCAATGTTTTAGCGGATGAAGAATTAATTGGTTCTAAAATAAATGCGATGATATGTAGAACCATGCCAAGAGATGTCTATGATGTCTTTAATTTATTTAAGACAGGGAAAATTAAAGATAAAGTTTTAATAAGAAAAATAACCATATTTTATCTATGTTTAAGCATTGAAATGCCAATTGACTTTGAAAGCATATTACATACAGCTTTAGAAAAAATTGACAAACTAAATTACCACCGAATTAAAGAGACACTACTCCCATTATTGCATAAGGGAATAAAATTTAACGTTATTGAAGTCACTTCTTATGTATCAAATGAGATTAAAAATATGTTTCTTTTAGATGATAACGACAAAGAATTTATTCATCATTTTAATAATAAGGTCTTCATTCCAAATGTTCTTTTTAGTGGCTATCAAATAGAAAACATATCATCTCATCCAATGGCATTATGGAAGATTAGATAAATCATTATTTTAAAATTTATTAAAAATTTAAAAACTAAACTATCACTAATGATATTTAAAAAAATCAAACGTTATGAATAAAAAAGGACAAAACCTATTATCAAATTGATAGAATAAAAAGAAAAAGGACATAGTTATGAAACATTTAATTATCATCAATCGCAATTCTTCATCCTCTTCCTCAAAAGATGAATTTATTAAAAAAGTAAAGGAAGTATTTTCTTCTTTAGATTATGAAATATATGAAACACCAGCGCCACGTGTTGTTATTTCTTATTTAAGAGAATATCTAACTGCTCATAAAGACGAATTAGTTCGTGTTTATGCTTGTGGAGGAGATGGAACCGCACATGAAGTTGCAAATGGACTAGTGGGTTTTAATAATGCCGAACTCGCTATCATCCCTATTGGAACCGGTAATGATTTTGTTAAATACTATGGTGGAAAAGAGAAATTCTTAAATCTATCGAATATGATAAATGGAGCTATTCACGAAATAGATTTATCAAAGATTACAAGCAAAACATTAGATGAGCCACTCTATTCCATCAATGTCATCAATTTTGGTTTTGATGCAGTTGTAGGAGCATATGGTAACAAATACAAAGATTTAAATAAAAAAGATCCATACGGTAAAGCCTTAAAAGTAGCAATGTTAAAAGCGAGATTTAATAAAATCGTCGTCACTGCGGACGGAATTAGACTTAATAAGAAAAGATTATTGCTATGTTCTTTAGCGCAAGGTAATTATGTCGGAGGCAAATTTAAAGCCGCTCCTAAAAGCAAAAATGATGATGGATTAATTGATATTTGTTTAGTTAAATGTATGACTTTTGCGCATTTAGGAATGATTATGGGCAAATATACCGCTGGTCATCATTTAGATAAACCCAATCGCGTTTTCATTTATAGACAAGCTAAAAAAGTATCAATTGACGCTCCAAAAGAAATCGATATTTGTGTGGACGGGGAAATGATTAAAGGCAAACATTTCGATATTGAAATACTTCCTCACGCCATAAAATTAGTATTACCAAAACAATAATATGCTCGTAGAAATATCATCGCTTCTTTTTTCGATTGCCTTTAGTGTGCTTGGTAGTTTCACTTTTTTTAAAGTCCACTACTGGTATGACTTTTATCGTCCATTAATTTTATTTGCTGCTGGATATATCTTTATGATATTTATCTTCTGGTGGTGGCTACTCGCTTTTTTTGGTCTATTCGTCGATCAAAATAAAATTTATGAAAAGCCGAATAAATGGTCAAGGTTCTGGTTTTATGATGGACTTCATTACATCAATCAACACGCTCGTATTAAGGTCAATATTAAAAACATTGATAAATTGCCCAGTGCCAATTTCCTAATCGTTTGCAATCATCGTTCTAAATTTGATCCAATGATAATCGGAGATCTATTTAAAAATAAAGATATCGCTTTTATTACTAAATCAAGCAACTTTAAAATCCCACTTGGTCATAAATTTATGACTGGCTTATGCTATATGGGCATTAATCGAGATGATAAAATTCAATCTCTTGGAGTGATGAAAAGAAGCACTGCATTATTAAAAAGTGGAGAGGTTTCCATCGGTTGTTTCCCGGAAGGAAAAAGAAATGTTGATGAAGTTCTTCTTCCCTTTCATGAAGGAATATTTTCCGTCGCTTTAGCAAGTCATACCCCCATTGTCATTATGACGATTAAAAATACCGATAAAATCCATCATAATTTCCCATTAAAAAAGACTAACGTTGAATTAAATATCTTGGGAGTGATGGAATATGAAGAATATATGGATATGACTCCAATCTCCATCAGTAATAATATTCATCAATTGATGTTAAATGATTTAAGTGAGTGATTTCTTTTTTAATTTATATCTTCTTATTAAATAAATAATCAAATAAGTAAGTAAGCACAATAATATTCCAAGTAGATAGCCACAAGTATCAAGTAAAACATCGATAAAACTTGCGCCTCTACCAGGGACAAAATATTGAATAAATTCACTCAATGAAGCAATAAAAAATCCAAATCCTAATGAGATAAGAGCGATAAAAATTTTCTTCTTCATTTTATCTTTTAAGAATAGATATAAAGTAATAGTGCTAAATATAGAAGCGATACCAAATATTAAGAAATGACCTAATGATTTTCTTATCATTGCTTCAAATGTTGGCTTTTCATCAGTGCCAATAATCTTTTTATTGATGACGGTAAAAGTAATGCTTTGTTTAACTTCCTCATTAGCTAAAGAAGAAATAGTAATAACTGCACTCCCTTTTTTAAGCGCTTCTAAAGTCCCGGTTCTTCCATTAGTGGTCACTTTAATAACCTTATCATCACTAGACGAAATACTAATATAAGTATTTGAAACATTCTTCGGTCCAAATTTAACCAACACTTTTTGCTTCGTTCCCACTTCAATTTCGTTATTTTCTAATGTTGAAATAATACTCATCGAATTAGGAATAGTATCTTTTACTTCTATTTCAAATTCTTTATATGAATTATCAAAATTAGATGTTGCTCTAATAGTGACTTTTCCTTTCTTTTTATAACCTCTTACTCTTCCATCATCACTAACCCGAGCAATAAGTTCATCATTACTCGACCAACTTATTCCCTTATCGCTAGGAATTTTATCGTTCCAATCGATATTCAATTGCACATAAAATTCATCGCTATTAGTGCGACTATCCGCATAATCATAATCGTAAACATGAGCGATATGTTCGCCCTTAATCGACCAATTAGGACTAGGCGAGATAATCGTTTCATCATTATCGATAACGGTGATATCAATACTATGTCCACTACTATCGCTAATCGTTGACGTTCCAACATCAATTGCTCTAATAATATTATCTTCAATAATCGCAACATCGGTATTTGAAGAAGTAAATTTTATTAATGAAGGATCATAATATCGTAAAGCATAAAATTGATTCTCATATTTCTCATTTAGCACTTCATCTTTAACATCGATATCTTGTTTGATATCGGAAACCACTATGGGAGTGGTTAATCCCTTTTTAATTTCTTTAACAGTGTTATCAATACTAAATAATGTCGGCTTTTTTCGAGGAATTATTTTTATTTTTTTAGAAATTGAAATGTTTTCATTATTCTTACTTTTAGCGGTAATAGTTATATCATCATGACATTGATATGCTTCAATCCAAGCAACATTATCTTCTTGAACGATATTTAAATATTCATCATCCACTGAAGCGAAGAATTCAATATCTTTTTCAGTGCTATCAGTGGGAATAAAACTCACTTCAAATTTATTAGATGTTCCAATGATAATATCTTCACCTTCTAGTTTTAATTCTTGAAGAGGCACAGTATTTATTTTCCCATTTCCAGTCGAATTGATGATATCCATGAATAAAGAAGCCCACCAATTGCTTCTACTACCAGAAATAGAAGAAGGCAAACAAGATTCAAAAATAATCAATCCATTTAATAAAATTGATAATGTGAGAAATATGTATTTGATTACCTTTTTCATGACACAATAATTGTAATGGTTTTTCTCTTTACTTGGTATTTATATTTATAGACCAATTTTTATAATCTTGAGAACACTATAAAAGTCGCCCGCTAAAAGAATAATCATAAAATACAATAATCAAAGATATATAACAATAGATTAGCGAGAAGTTATTACATAAATATCTAGAACAAGAATTCGATTTGGTCGTCATTTTGTATAATGGTTTGCTTACCATCGTAAATAGAGGTCCAACCTTTTAATTTTTAATTTATAGGCAATCACAAATCAATGGCTTTTTCATCTAATAAAAATTGTTCGACACCCAAATAGAGTATCCCTTTATCGTCATGCCAAGGAATAATATTATCTCGCACGATAACGATTTTCTTAAAAGAATCATTTATTCTAGAAAAAACGTTAGTCTCTTGTTTTCTTTTTGTTTCATCTGAAATGAATAGTGCTGATTGAATATAGTATCTATTGCTTCCTTTATTTATGACAAAATCAACCTCTTGTTGGACTCTTTGTGATTTGCCCTCACTTGTCTTAATTGAATGTATAACAACTCCAACATCGACATCAAAGCCGCGAATGCAAAGTTCGTTATAAATAATGTTTTCCATTAAGTGAGATTCTTCCTGTTGACGGAAATTTAGACGCGCATTTCTTAGTCCAACATCAACAAAATAATATTTTAGAGGGGATTCAAAATAGTTCTTTCCTTTGATGTCATATCTTTCTGCTTTGCTGATCATAAAAGCATCGATGAAATAGTCAAGATATGTACTTATAGTATTCGAATTTATCGAAATATGTTTAACGCTTCTAAATGTATTAGCAATCTTAGTGGGATTAGTGAGTGATCCGATTGATGAAGATATTAAATTAAGCAAATCCTCTAAAATAATTTTGTCATTAATTAATTTTCTTCTTTCTAAAATATCAGCCAAATACACTTTTTCAAATAAGTTATGTAAATAGGAGCTTTTTTCCTCGTGAGTATTTAGACTCATAATATAGGGCATTCCTCCATAAGTTACATATTCCCAATAGACAGTATGCTTATCTCC
>CAVDWX010000064.1:0-9417 GCA_963612735.1 Gemmiger formicilis
CATCATATACTACGTGCGTTAATAATTATCAAAAAAATACTTTTGACAACATTTCAAATATTAAATATACAATCTATGCAGATTTAAATTTTTCAAGTGAAAGTTACAATTTATCTACCATACAAGCAAGTGTAAATTCGATTGATATAAAATTGGATTATTACTATTTAAATAATGATAATGAATACAAAAATATGCGTATTATAAGCAACAAAAATGGCACAAGCATCGTAGCGACATTAAAAAATGATAAAATAGATGACTCATATAGTGCTTTTATACCTGATTATTCGATTATTAATTTCAAATTTGAAATTTATTCCGATTTATCCGAAGTATCCAATATAAAACAATATTTCAAAAATGATAACGATAAAATAATTGATGATGAGTTTAAAAATGTTTCACAAATTATCACCTCAGAAACCATTTATATCGACAAGATTTTGCGAAGGTATAAATTAATCCAGCTTCATTATCCATCCCTAACAACACATATGGTAGATGATTATATATATACTTTTGATGATAATTTTAATCTTAAAAGTTATAAAGAATATAGAAGGATGAATACAGACTTTATTGAAAACGAATACACAGAAAGCTGGAATTCATATTACATCACTAAAATCGAAAAATATAATTTTGATATTCTTGATACTACTTTGCCAATCGCTAAATATATTTCTAATGATGAAATGATTGATACTTATTCTACTACGTATTTTGTTGTTAGCTACGATTTTATAAAAGAGGATTTAATATTTGAATAAACATCATCTAAAACAAACTGTTTAAATACCTTATTAAATATTTATTATGATATTAAAAGAGCCACTCTCAATAGCGGCTCTTTTTGAAAGGAGAAGATTTAAATTATAGAGGTAAATCCTTCTTTTTAAAGATATATGAACCAGTGATAAATCCTACCGCACCAATACCCATTAAGATGGCTAATTTCCATAAAAAGGTAGTTGTTCCATCAATAATTGATATGACATCAAAAAACGAGATAATAGAGACATAATTGAAAGTATTTAAAGCACTTAATCTAACAATACTTGGAATAACTGGCGAACCAAATAATCCTAACATCGTACAAACTAAGAAAAACATCGATAAACCACCACCGATAGCCATGCTTCTCTTACTTCTATCAAAAACACAAGAAGTGAAGAAGTTAATTCCCGCCATCGCAAATAGGACTAAGAAAGCGCCTAAATTCATCAATAATAATTTGCCGTATGTTAAGGAAGTTGTTGGAATATTGACGCAAGCAAAGCAGATGACACTAGTAATTGAAGTGCATAAAAACATAGCAAATAATGAAACAATTAAGAATAAGCCTTGAGTAAAAGTGACATCTTTACGTTTCGTGGATGTGGATAAAACATAAGCCATAGAGCCAGTATCCACTTGCGTCGCAATAAGGTTATTTGAAGCCATGATCATATAAATGATAGGAAGGAGCAATCCCGCCATCTTAAAGAAGATAGAGCCAACAATTAATGAATATAAATCAGTTTGACCAATTTCATATAAAGCATCGCTCACTTCACTAGGAAGTTTATCAATAAAAGATGCTGAAATATCTTGAATAGTCTCCTCTTTAATTTTATTTTTAGCTAATAAATATTCTTCATCGCTACTATAATCACTTCTATTTAAAGAAGAATATTCTAATTCTAAACGAGCTTCTAATGTGACAATTGAAGAAGAGCAAATATCTTTTACTTTTTTATAAGTATAACCATAAGATTCATATTTTTCTTTGCTAACTCCAAATGTTTCTAAAGCGATAAGCATTTTATTAACATTATCTTCACTGACAAAATTTGCGGAGATGACAATGGGAAGAGAATAAGTAATCAAATCATGATGATAATCATTTCTTTCTTCGCTATTTAGATAAGCATTGATATTGTCACCGTCTTTGCCTAATACCCAAGAGGCTAAATCTAATTGACATTTGCTAAATAAGGATTTGACATCATATCCTTCACTAACTTTGCTCGAAGATCCTTCTTCATATGTTTCATAGGTTTCATTAGCGTTGCCATTTGGGTTAATAGCAAACATGCTTAATGAATATAATTGTTTATAAAAATCGCTATCAGAATTATATGACTTATCAATATTAGTGGTATAAGTCACTAAATTAGCGCTATAAGTCGTAATCGCTTTAGTGTATACCGTCGCCACATCTGTCGTACAAGTTTGGCTATAAGCAGTAACAGGATCTTTAGATTCTTGTAAACGAGTTAAGAAATTAGATTTAATTTCGCTAACAAACGATTCATCAAAAATGCTCATCGCATCATCGATTAAGACATAGTCATTGTTGATTTGTTTTTTGACGGTTGTTTCGATTTGTTCTTGGACAATCGTATCTTCTACACCCGTCACCACTTCTCCGATTTGACCACTGCCGGAGATGAGCATAACGCAGGCTAACATGAAACAAACCGCGCCAGTAATGATTCCCCACATCACTCCGTTAGCCTTACAAGATTGTTTAAATAAAGCTTTGTTGAACATAATTATTTATTCCTTTCATTCATAATTAATTTAAAGTGTTTTTCTAATGTATATTTTTCACTTTTAAAATAAAGTATTTGATAAGTATTTAAGACTTTAAAGAAGTTATCTAAATCTTCTTTTTTAATTTGTAATGTCAATTGATTGAATTCTTTTTGCTTTCGAATAATGACAAATTTTTCTTTTAAGAAGCGTTTGTACTCATCATTATTTTTAAATTCAACTTTGAAGTCGATGACATCTCTATTTCTAATCGCATTCAAATCCGCGATATCGATGATATGACCATTACTGATAAAAGCGACTTTATCACATGTCGATTCTAATTCTTCAAAGATGTGAGAAGACATTAATATCGTTTTCCCTTTTTTATGTTCTTCTTTAATAATGGCTAAGAAAGAATCTCTCATCAAAGGATCTAGACCTGTGGTTGGTTCATCTAAAATGATGATTTCGGCATCATTCATCAAAGCGGCAACCAAAGCGGTTTTTTGTTTCATCCCTTTTGACATTCTTTTTAGATTCGCCGATGTATCAAGTTGTAACTTTTTAATTAATTCATCTGCGTAAGAAAAATCATTCAGATGCAAAAATTCAGCTTGTGATTTTAAAAAGGCAGTACCAGTTTTTAAGTCAGGAAAGGCAATTTCTCCAGGAACATAACCGATATGTTTAACGATTTCTGAAGAATGGGACAAGCTTTCTTTACCTAAAACATAAACATGACCTGCACTAGGTTTAATAAAGCCCATGATGGAGCGAATAGTCGTTGTCTTTCCACTCCCGTTAGTGCCAACAAAGCCAACCATTTCCCCTTTATTAATCTCCATATTGATATCAAAGATACCCTTGTTATCGCCATAGTCTTTACTCAAATGGTCAATTCTAATAACAGTTTCCATCATTCTACCCCCTTAAAAGTCTTATCGCTCTTATAAAATTTCATGAAATAGTCTTCTAATGTTTCATTTTTAGAAACAAAATCGACGATATGATAATGCGTTAATAAATTAATAAAATCTTGCGTATAATCTTCGTGAATAGACACTAATATCGAAATATTATCTTCATCGATATCGATTATTTTTAAATAAGAGACATCCTTAAAATCGTTTAACGCTTTCATGTAATTCTCTTTATTAAATGTGATTTTATATAATTTATCTTTCGCGTGTTTTAAATCATTAGAGATGAATTCAGAAACTAATTTTCCTTCTTTAATAATGCCAATCCTATCGCACGTTGCATCGACTTCAGAAAAAATATGAGATGAGAGTAAGATCGTTTTTCCTCTTTCTTTTTCTTCTTTAATAAAGTTGATAAAGACATCTTGCATCTTTGGATCAAGCCCAGAAGTTGGCTCATCTAAGATTAAGATATCAGGGTCATTCATAAAGGCTGTGACAATCGCTAATTTACGTTTGACACCAAGTGACATTCTTTTGGTAATTTGTTTAAGATTAGCGTCGTCTAATTCAAATAAATTTAATAATTTGTCTAAGATATTATGTTCTTTAGCTCCTTTCATCGTTAAAAGCATATCGATGAGCTCATAGCCCGTTAATCCAACGGGAAAAGCAATTTCACCCGGAATATAACCAACATGTTTTAAAATTTGATCGTATTCATTAAAAGAATGTTTTCCTAAAATAAGCGTTTCACCACTTTGTGGTTTAGAAAAGCCCATCAAATGACGAATAGTGGTTGATTTGCCCGCACCATTAGGACCTAAAAAGCCATAAACTTCACCCTTATCAACATGAAATGAGACATCAAAAACTCCACGTCCACTGCCATAATCTTTAGTTAAGTTTTTAACTTCAATAATGTGTTCCATATTTCCTCCTTTTCAAACTTTAGTATGATTTCTTACTAGCGTTTTAATTCTAGTGAGATATAATATAAATAGTTTAAAAGATGGTGTAAAAGACAAATTTTAAACAAAAGTAAGATATTGAACTTCGTAAGGAAAAAGGTAAGAAATTATGAAAGAGTATCGCAATGCAATCCGCAGTAAAAAAAGTATTAAAAAAGCCTTCGCTGAAATCTTATATGAAAAACAAAATATTAATAAAGTGACAGTAAAAGAAATCATTGAACGCGCGGATATATCGAAATCCACCTTTTACGCTCATTTTGATAATATCGATGATTTAATAGAAGATTTTGAAAACGACGCTATTAGTCATACCGAAGAACAGATTGACTTATTTATGGCTAAGCCAAGCACTAATTTCTTTCCCTATATTAGTTCCACTGTCAATTTTATTAAAGAAAACGAACAAACTTATCGCTTATTAATTTCAGGTGGAATTCCCTATCATTTTGTTAGAAAAATAAAAGCTTTATTAAATAAAAAACTCACCAACGATAAAGCCCTAGTGGAAGAAAGCCCTGATCCCACTATTCGACGCGCGGCATTAGATTTTGTCGTCTCAGGATTTATTGGAATGATTGAAGATTATTTTAATGGATTATTAAAAATTAAATTAGATGATATTGCTAATATCTCCAATATATTGCTTCTACAATTAGTGAAAAACAATAAATAATATCTTCCAAAAGCCATTATTCTTCCATTTATCAATAATCTAATGGAAGAAAAAGTTAAAAAATGGAAGATTAATAAAAGATTGTTACATCAGTCTTAAACTTTTATCTTATCTAATAAAAAGCTGTATTTTAAAATATCAATATGGTTCACTCGAATAAAATCAAAGTCTTTGAAAATTATCGATTTACTTTTATCTCTTTTTGTTAATGTCATATAATATAGTCGATAAATATCAAAGTCTTTGTAATTTATCGAATGAGGTAATTTATATGGAATTTAATAGAAATAAATATTTAACAGAATTGTTAAGTAAGAAAAATAACTCATTAATCAAAGTAATAACCGGAGTTAGAAGGTGCGGTAAATCATATTTGATGAATAATATTTTCTACAATAAATTATTATCTTTAGGCATTCCTAAAACATCGATTATCCGCTTTGCCTTTGATAATGATGAGGACATCGATTTACTAGAAAATTATTTTAGGGATGAACCAACTAAAATTTATGATAAAAACGGTCAATACACAATTAATTCAAAAAAGTTCAGAGCGTACATGAGAGATATATTAAAAGAAGATACAAACCATTATCTACTTCTCGACGAAATTCAAATTCTTGATTCTTTTGTGGGGACGCTAAACGGCTTTCTTACCCATTCAAATTATGATGTCTATGTCACGGGTAGTAATTCAGAGCTTCTTTCATCAGAAATAGAAACAAAATTCAGAGGCAGAAAATCTTCTATTCATATGTTACCCTTATCATTTAGTGAATTTATGACTGGGTTTAATATAACTCCTTTAGAAGCTTGGAAGATGTATATAATAACGGGCGGAATTCCTTTACTGTATAAACAATCCATAAGTGATAGGCCATCATTTCTTTTAGAACTAGCTAATGAAGTATATCTCAAAGATATCGTTGGAAGAAAAAGGGTTAAAGATGTAGATACTTTAAAAGAACTATATTCTGTTTTAGCCTCCACTATTGGTGCATTAACTAGTCCCGCTAAGTTAGAAAGAGCATTCAAATCAAAAAGAAATATTAAAATTACCGACGACACAATCAATAATTACATCAATCATTTTATCGATGCCTTTGTGGTCTCTAAAGCCACTAAATACAATATAAAAGGCAAATCCTATATCGATACTCCATATAAAATTTATTTTGAAGATATCGGAGTAAGAAATGCTATCTTAGACTTTAGACAAATTGAAGAAACTCATCTATTAGAAAATATCATATACAATGAGTTGAGATATCGAAACTTCCTAGTTCATGTTGGTGAAGTAGACATCAACGTTGCTAGTGATAGGATAGATAAAACCGGAAAGAAAATCTATGTTAAGAAAAGTTTAGAAGTTGATTTTATTGCCACAAATGGTGATAAAAAGTACTACATTCAATCATGTCTAAACATAAATGATACGGATGCTTTTAATAGAGAAAGAAAAAGTTTGAGTTATATCGATGACTCATTCAAAAAGATTATCATCACTAAAGATTCTCTCCCACCAAGACGAGATGAATCAGGCTTTGTCATTATCGATATATTCGATTTCTTATTAGATTCTAATTCGCTAGATTTTTAATAAAAATTAAAAAATTTTTAAACCTTAATGTCGTTAAAAAAGAAATAACTAGCGTTAACACAATCAATTTGTCCTTGCTTGATGAGCGGTTGATATAGGAACCATTTCCACCATCTACTGCCTCATATTTTCTAACAAAGTTATTCACTCAGCCACTTACCGATATCTCTTCATTGAACATTTTAATTTCTAGTAATCTAAGTAAGTCAAATAAACAATAATGAAATTTAAAGTTAATTATTCTTCCATTTATCGATAATCTAAAGGAAGAAAAAGGTAAAAAATGGAAGATTATTTTTAAAAACACCCTTTTAAAAATTTAAGATGGTATCATCTAACAAAAAGTCTTTAAGAGAAACAATTATTATTCCGTTATCATCAATAGTTTTACGAATATTATCTTTAACAATAATTATCTTTTTAAATGAATCATTAATGTTTATTAGTGGTCTTTTTTCTTGTATTTTTTTATCTTCATCGCTAATTGAATAAGTGGTTTGAATATAAATCCTTGCATCGCCTTTATTAATGACAAAATTGCATTCCAATTGTTTCTTTGTGTAATTTCCGTTTGGTGTCTTTTCATTAAGTGTAATAACACCAACATCAACTGAATATCCTCTTAGACAAAGCTCATTATAAATTATATTTTCCATTAAATGGCTCTCTTCTTGCTGTCTAAAATTTAATCTAGCATTTCTTAATCCAACATCGGTGAAATAATATTTAGATGGAGTGCTAATATATTTCTTACCTTTTATATCGTAACGCATAGACTTTCTAACGATAAAAGAATCTTCTAAATAAGTAAGATATTCCTTGATTGTATTTGGAGAAACTGAAATATTAAGGACGCTTTTAAAAGTATTAACTAGTTTTTGAACGTTTATTAATGAACCAATAGATGAAGCGATAATATTAAGAATCTCGTCTAGTATCTTGTCGTTAACAATTTTATTTCTTTCCTTAATATCTTTAAGATAAGTTTCGCTGAAAAGATCTTTTAGATATTGCATTTTTTGATTTGAATCCTTTTTTGCTAATATTAATGGCATACCACCAAATGTATAATATTCTTTCCAAGCTTCTTCAAAATCAGATCGTTGAGAATAAAATTCTTTAAACGATAATGGATTTAGGCGTATTTCATCTCCTCTCCCTCTAAACTCGGTTATAACATCTTTAGAAAGTAAATGTGAATTACTCCCAGTCACATAAACATCAATATTATCGATATAAAAAAAAGCATTTAATAGATGCACAAAATCTTCACACATTTGTATCTCATCGATAAATAAATAATATTTTCGATTATCAACAACTCGTTTAATAACATATTTATAAAGTTCGTCAGGATCAGTAAGTTTACTAAAACTCCTCCTATCTAATTGAATTTCAATGATGTGATTTTCATCAACATTTTGATCAAGAAGATACTGTTTAAATATTTTAAATAACAAAAATGACTTACCACATCGTCTTATGCCAGTAATTATCTTGATAAGTCCGTTATCAATACCATCAATTAATTGATTTAAATAATAATCTCTTTTTATCATAAATACCTCGTTGAAGATTTTTGCAATTATTGAAATTTTCTTCACTAATATAATAACATAACTACAAATATATACTGAAGATTTTTGCAATTATTGAAATTTTCTTCACTGACATAATGGTGAAACCATAAGCACAAATAAATAGATTGTTTTATTTTTGTTATATCAATCTAATTAATGACGTATGTTAAGTATAGTTAATTTAAAATGAAGAAGGTTCTAATTATTTATGATCTTTACTTCTTTTTTTAAATTTAGTTTGTAGCTTAATACAAATCTTTCTAAACGGGTTCATGCTCAAAGTTAATGCAATCATTAATAAAGTCGTAATTATAACCGGGAAGATATACCATAATTGATATTTTTTAAGTGGGAATAAGATATTGAAATTAGAAATAAGTAATATTAAACCCACTCCTAAGATTAAGCCGATGAAAATACAAATAATAACTGAAACACGCGCGACTTTCATAAAGATATCCATATTGGTCTTATCTTTTCTCTCCATAAAATCAAAGATGTGATAAATGGTTAAAAAGGAAATAAATAAAGGAATAACTACTCCTAAAATAACACAGATAGTAATCGATATAACCTTTTCATAGATAACTGGGATTAAAGAAAACGCAAAAGCGGAAGTTAAGCCAAATACAAATAAAGAGAATAAATAAAATGATTTATTATAGGCATATAAAATCTTAAAAGCTTTAAAGTATTTATTAAGCGATGTTTTCTTTTCTTTTTTATCATTTTTTGGTTTTTTATTATCTTTATTTCCAACATCAATTGAAATAAAACCATCATCATTATCTTTATATTCTCTTTTACTTAAAAAGATAAATGTTAATTTATCGCTAAAAGCATTACTTAATTCTTTTATCAATGCTTCATTTTCTTTATTGATATTATTATTTGAATCGATGAGTATATACGCTACTTGATAAGCATAGAGAATATTTAAAATAGAGATGATCTTTTCTTTTTTCTCTTCTAAAGAAGATAACGGTTTATCTTTTAAAGAAAATAAGCCACTTTCAATCGCATTAATGACACCGTCCTTATTTTCCCTAGGTAGAAGAAAAACAGTAGATAAACATATCACTTTTGAATTGATGTCTAAACAATAAACAAAATGAGAAGATGAATCATCGATAGATAAAATATCAAC
>CAVDWX010000065.1:0-12420 GCA_963612735.1 Gemmiger formicilis
AGATTAGCCCATTTGCTCAATTTTGGATTCATAATAAGAATAAAAATAATAAAAGCCATCAAGGTAGATAAAATAATACCAAAGATAAATAAATAATTATCTAAATCCTTAAAATGACGATAGCATTCAATAGCAACAAGGGAAGAAAAAGAAAAGCTAGAAGCAAATAAAAATATCGTTTCTAACAAATGTAATCTTAAATGCTTAAGTGGAGTTAAAAATAAAAAGACAATTAAAATTGCTGAAATTGTTCCACTAGCGATAATCGAGATGAGCATCCCATCAAATTCAAGTTTAGCATAAGTAAATAAATAGATTGTACCAAACAAAAATGAAGCTATTAAAATTAAATTACCAATTAAATTATCTTTAAATCTCAGTTCATAATTTAGTTCATATGGAAAATGATTTCGAATATCATATTTATCTTTAAAGCGCTCAAAATAATGATTCTTCATAAGTATAAAGAAAGTGATAAATAAGATAATGGTTAAAAATAAACAAAATAAACCAAAATACAAATTCATTAAATCTTTAATTTCTCCATTCTTTCTTTAATATCATCGTGTCCAAATAAATAAGATCCAGCCACTAAAATATCAACACCCGCTAACTTGCATAAAGGTGCTGTTATATCGTTAATCCCTCCATCGACTTCGATTAATGTTTTATATCCATTAGTGTCAATGTTATTTCTTAATCTTATTATTTTTTCTAAAGCTGATTTTTGAAATGTTTGTCCTCCAAACCCAGGTTCCACCGACATAACTAAAACTATATCTAAAAAAGGAAGGAATGGAAATATATGTTCAAGAGGAGTATTTGGTTTAAGAGAAAGTCCTGCTTTAGCTCCATTTTCATGGATAATATCGATGATTTCTAAAACTTCTTTATCACTTGAACAAGCTTCATAATGAAAAGTTAATATATCAGCGCCGGCCTTAATAAAATCAAGAGCGTATCTTTTTGGCTCACTAATCATGATATGAACATCGTTGATGAGATGATGACATTTACTAATGCTATTTAAAACAGGTTGACCAAAAGAAATATTAGGAACGAAATGTCCATCCATCACATCAAAATGCAAATAAGTAGCGCCCGCTTCTTCAACTTTTAAGATTTCTTCTTTTAAGTTTTTAAAATCAGCGGCTAATATACTGGGAGAAATAAGAGCTTGTTTCATAATATTTAATCCTCGATATTTTTTAATAAATTGAGATAACAATCATAAACTATAGGGCTAATAAGTCCTTCTTCAAGAGCTTTTTTAATGCGACAACCCTTCTCATTAGTGTGTAAACAATTAGAAAAATAGCATTCGTGTGCATAATCGATTAAAGAAGGGAAAAATTTTGCTAAATCCGATTTTGAAATATGAAAATCAAGGGAAGAAAATCCTGGTGTATCAGCAATATAGCCATCTAAAAAAGGAAGTAGAATTACTTCTTTAGTTTCGTGTTTTCCTCTTCCTAAAGCGACACTATAGCTACCAATTCTTCGTCTAAACAAAGGATCAAGAGCGTTAATTAAAGAAGATTTTCCCACTCCAGATTGACCCATTAAAACAATCTTTTTACCTTTGATATATGAAATTAATTCATCGATGCCTTCTTTATTAAGAGTGGAAATTATAAAGGTATTTACATGACTTTTATTAAAAACATCTTTAATTTCATCAATTTTAACAACACTCGTACATAAATCATTTTTAGTTAAGATGAGCGAGGCTTTTATATTGTTAATATTTAAATATGTGAGGTATTTAAAAATAAGCGAATAAGAAAATTCAGGTTCCATAAAAGAGGAGACGATAAATGCCTCGTCGATATTTGAAACATGAGGTCTAATTAGATAATTTTGACGCGGATAAATATCAGTAATGATGAGTTCATTAGTGTCAATTTCTACTTCATCACCCACGACTACTTTTTTATTTAAATTGCGAAATATGCCTCTAGGAGTGACTTTATATAAAACATTGTCGCAATTCACAACATATGTACCGTACGAAGAAGAAATGACTAGTCCCTTCATTATTTAAATCCAAAAATACGAGCAAAAAAGCTTTTCTTTTCCTTTAATAATTCCGGATGCTTGCTCACTTCGATTAAGTCTAGGGCGAATTCGTTCGCACTTTTATATCTATCAGCGGGATTTTTTCTCGTCGCTTTAAAAATAATGCGTTCAATTTCTTTTGGACAATCTGGTAAATATTTTTTGGGAGATGGAAATTTTTCTTTAATATGAGCGACAGCAATATTAACAGCATTATTCTTTTCATAAGGCACATGTCCTGTAATTAATTCAAAAAAGGTAACGCCCGCGGCATAGATATCAGATTTAATGGTGGCCGGTTTACCTCTAGATATTTCTGGCGCTAAATAATGGACTGAACCAACGATTTCTTTAGTTTCAGTTAAGTCGTTACTCATCCCATCAGCTTGAGCAATCCCAAAATCTCCTAATTTAATCGTCCCATCTGGTAAAAGGAAGATATTATCAGGTTTTATATCGCGATGAACGATATTATGTTGATGAGCGTAATATAAAGCATTGGTGAGTTGAATCATATATTGAAGTGCTTCTTTAATTGGTAGCGATCCTCTAAAATCAAGCGTCTCTTTTAACGATTGCCCTTTAATATATTCATTAGCGATATAAGGAACTCCTCCAATCGTTCCGTGGTTATAAACTTTAACGATATTGGGATGATTTAACGAAGCAGCAATGGTTGCTTCATTTTGAAATCTTTTTAAATTAACTGGATTTCTCATCACATCTTCTCTAATCATTTTAATAGCAATGGTCTTTTTGGTGATGACATCATTTGCTTCATAGACTTCCGCCATCCCACCATGACCAATGCGAGCGGTGATGCGATATCTTCCGTCAATTAATGTTCCAATTTTTAAAGGCATAATTATTCGTTAGCCTCCCACAAGACAAGACCGATATTATCGCTCCCACCATTATTATTGCCGATGGAGATGAGTTCAGCGATTTTTTGTTCGATTGAATCATCACCTTTTAAAATAGATGCAATAGTGGTTTCGTTGACGTTATTATATAAACCGTCGCTACAAACAAGCAACGTTTCATTTTTATAAGGATGAATCTTAATATCGAGATTTAAAGAAGGGTAGACACCTAAAGCATTCATTAAAACATGGCGTTTTGGATGAGTGGCAATTTCTTCTTTTTTAATTCTACCTGTTCGATATAGATATTGAACAAATGTTTGATCATCCGTAAGCTGTAAAAAACCATCTAATCCATATGAATAAAGTCGAGAATCACCGACTTGAGCCACGACCATATAATTTTTAATTAATAATACCGCAGTTAAAGTCGTCCCCATTCCTTGATAAGCACGATTTTTATTAGCTTCATCATAGACCGCACTATTAGCGTTTCTAATTGTTTTTGCTAACCAATATAAAGCATGGCCTTTAGAAAGAAAAATACCGTTACGTTTTGAAAAAGCTTCAGAAATGATTTGAACAGTCAAAGAAGAGGCATAATCGCCTTTATTTTGTCCACCCATTCCATCCGCAACAAGCAAAAGAACATTTCCTTTAACGTCAGTTAAAGCAGTAGCTTGGTCTTCGTTAGTCATCCTCACGCGACCAATATCAGTTTTATATGCAAATCTTCCCGATAAATATGCTTTTTTCATGTCTATTCAACTTTTGCCCTCAATTGTCCACACGCCGCATCGATATCAGAGCCAAATTCTTTTCTAATCGTCGCGTTAACTCCACCTTTTTTTAAATAATCTAGAAAAGCATGGACGCGATTGCCTGAACTGCGTTTAAAATCATTTTTATTAGTTTCATTATACGGAATTAAATTGACATATCCCATAGTTCCTTTAATTAAATTAATTAGTTCAAGAGCATCTTCTTTTCTATCATTAATTCCTTCTAATAATAAATATTCATAAGTGACACGCCTTTTAGCGATAATTTCATATTCTTTTACGGCTTCCATTAATTCTTTTAAAGGATAAACTTTATTTATTTTCATCAAGCTATTTCTTAATTCATCATTAGGAGCATGTAAAGAGATGGCTAAATTAGTTTGTAAACCTTCTTTAGCGTATTTTCTTATCCCATCTGGCAATCCACATGTTGAAACAGTGATGTGTCTAGCTCCTATCGCTAATCCTTTTTGGTCATTGATAATGCGAATGAATTCCATCACATTATCATAATTATCAAATGGTTCGCCGGTTCCCATAACGACGACATGACTCACTCTTTGTCCCTGTCCTTCTTCTTTTAAAAGTTCATTTAAAATCATGATTTGGCCAACCATTTCTTCACTTGAGAGGTTTCTTTGTCTTCCCAATAATCCGGAGGAACAAAAACTACAACCCATATTACAACCGACTTGAGAAGAAACGCACGCTGCCATCCCGTAGTCGTAGCGCATTAATACAGTTTCTACTTTCGCTTTGTCATTAAATTCTAAAAGGAGTTTAATGGTCCCATCTGCACTCACTTGCTTTTGATAAATAATAGGTAAATCGAGACAATATTTTTCTTTTAGCACATTTCTAAAAGATAAAGAAATGTCGCTCATTTCATCAAATGAACGAACTTTCTTTTCATAAATCCATGTATAAAGTTGACTAGCGCGGTATCTTTTTTGACCCTCGTTAAGCATTAATGTTTCAAGATGATTTCGATCTAAACCATAAAGATTAGTCATCGTTAACTTCTTTCTTATGCATGATGGCGTAATATAAACAAGAATCCATCGCCTCAAAAGGGAAGAATTGCTTTTCATCTAATAAGGTAAATTCACGGTTATTGAGCAAGAAGTTTTTAACTACTCCTTCACCTTCTTTTTTATTAATTGTTGGAACCATGTAAACAAGCGTTCCGCCGTCTTCTACATATTTAGAGGCTTCGCTTAAAGCGATATTTTGACCCGCGATTAATTCATCGAGAGAAGATTGTTTAATTCTTAAAAAATAATCAGGCGTTGATCTAAGTAAATCAAGCATGGAATTCTTAGGTAAGACAAACATCGTATTCACTTTGTTAGATAAGCAGGTCACGATTAAAGACGGTCCGCCTTCATGGATGTCATAAGCCTTGACTTTATCTAAATGAAAAGCATCGATATTTCTTTTTGTTTCATAATAAACTTGACTATGTGTTGACATCACTTCAACATCAATGGTTCGATTAAATCTGACTGATAAATCAAGATAAATGTTATTAGGGTAACTAGCGTATATCGCTACTTTTTTAAGTGGATCTAATTCTAATTTATCTAATATATATTTCGTGGCCATCTTTTCATAAAATAGGCCGTTATTTTCAAAATATTTTTGTTTTTTTATCGGAGCTTTTCCTCTATAAGCAAATATATCTTCAACAACTGTCGTAGCAAAATCAGGATTAGAAATGATTTCATCTTTATCAATAACAAGGGTATTAGCTCTTACAGTCGTCGTCGCGGCTTTATAATTAGCTTTTAATAATTTGATGGATAAAGTGCGGCCATATTGTTTTTGCCACATCTTAACAATCCATAAAGGAGCATTAAAACGAAGTGAAAGATATTCAATAGTCCCATTAGCGAATTCATTTGGAATTAACTCATTAGTGGTCCCAATCCAATCTGAAAAAGTCTTCAAAGCATCGATATCGAGGTTACTTTCTTCAAATTGAGCTATCGCTAATGATAAGATTTCTTCTTTATCAAAGCGCTTTAAGAACAGGGAGTCCGCTAAAAGGAGGAGCGTATAAGAACAATGAGAATTGGAAACTTCTCCAAATCTTTCTTTAATTAAACCTTCAAAAAGTAAGTGATGGCGTAATTCGCAGCCAACTAAAGCTGTGATATTACTACAAATGGTGTGATCAACATTATTTTTCTTAAAAGTATTTCTAAGAGCTAAAGCGAAAGGAATGTCGTGATCGAGAACATTGATTAAGATTTCGCTAGCGATTTCTAAACATTTCATAAAATTATTATATCGATTAATTCATTCTAGATGAAGAAAAACAATATTGTTTTTATATTATCATCAAGAAAAGCAAAAACTACCATTTTATTTAGAAAAATCTTTGAAGATGTTACCGGTATAGATTTCATCTTCTCCTTCGCCTTCTTCGCGATATTCTTCTTCCTCTTCTTCCTCAACGTCAACAACGTTATCTTCTCGAATATAGCGAGGATATTCTTTATCAAAATCTTCATAATAATCATCTTGAGAGAAGTAATAATATTCAATGGAGATATTGATTGCCACTCCTAAATCGCGCAAAGTGTTTAAGATCGCTTTACGGCTCAAATCTTGTAAAACAGTGACCTTTTTAGGAGCGTTAATAACGACTCTTACATTCCAAGAAGTTTGCTCCACCCCCATATGAAAATACATTGCATTAGGTGCAATGAAATTGATTTCATCTTCATCCACTTCATAGACTTTCGCTAATGAAACGGTTAAATCTTTTGATAGGCGACCAACAATGTATTGGTCTAATCCGTAAATTGTGACAGTTATCATTTTGTTCACCTCTAAACGTAACAAGTTTCTACATGTATTATTTTAACCAGAATATTAGGCTCTGTTTATAATTATTTTAAAAATTATAAGGGTCGATATTTATCGCTACGTTGACACTACTTTTTCCCATAAAAATATCTAAAACTTTCTTTAAGGCCTTTTGAACAGCTTCTAAATTCTTGTGCTTGATAAGAAGAGTTCTAATATAATGCTCATTTTCATATGGAATATAAGGCGTTGTCGGTCCTAAAACAATGGCTTTATCGTTTAATTCTTCATTCAATATATCGATGATAGAATAAATGCTTCTAATGCAGGTATCTTCATTTTTACTACTACATGTCAAAGATGCTAGATAACAATAAGGTGGATAATATTGCACTTTTCTGATTTGCATTTCTTTTTTATAAAATAATTCATAATCTTGTCGAGCAGCATATGTAATAGCGTAATGACTTGGCGAATAAGTTTGAATAATGGCAACACCTTTTTTGTCACTTCTTCCACTTCTTCCAATGGCTTGAGTGATGAGTTCAAAAGCTCTTTCACTACTCCTAAAGCTTGGCATATTGAGTCCGATATCAGCGGAAACAATGCCAACGAGTGTGACAAGAGGAAAATCATGTCCTTTGGCAATCATCTGTGTCCCTATCAAAATATCAGCTTCATGATTTGCAAAAGAAGCAATAATTTTTGGAATTTTCGTTCTAATTTTCGCACTGTCACTATCTAATCTTAAAGTTTTAGCGTAGGGAAATAATCGATGCACTTCTTCTTCGATTCTTTCGCTTCCAAATCCCGTTTTCATCAAATAAGGGGATCCGCATTCTGGACAATTAGAAGGAAGAGGTTCAACATAATCGCAGTGATGACATTTGAGCATATTGTCTTCCTTATGATAAGTAAGAGCGATTCCACATGTATGGCAGTGAAAAGTATATCCACACTGCCGACATGAAACGCTTGAAGAAAAGCCTCGTCTGTTAATCAACAGAATAGCTTGCTCATTATTTGCTAACACACGTGCTATTTCTTTTCTTAACGCCAATGAAAAAATGTAGCTTTCTTTATCAATATTTCGATAATCGAGAAGATTAACAATCGTTGTTTTAGGAAGAGTATTATTATTAATTCTTTTATTCATCCTTAAGAGGTAATAGACCTTATTTTGTGCTCTTGCACGTGATTCTAATGAAGGAGTGGCGCTTCCTAATAGTACCTTTGCGCAATGCATTTTCCCTCTCATAATAGCTACTTCTCGAGCGTGATAAAAAGGAGGGGTATCTTGTTTATAAGATTCGACATGTTCTTCGTCTAATATGATGAGACCAATATTATTAAGTGGCGCAAATATCGCGCTTCTTGCACCGATCACGATTTTACATTCCCCTTTAGCAATTTTACGGTATTCATCATATTTTTCCGCTGGGGTAAGTTCGCTATGAAGGATGGCAACATTAGAAGCAAATCTTCTTAAAAAATATTCATTCATCATCGGCGTTAATGAAATTTCTGGAACGAGCATTAAAACGGATTTACCTTCTTTTAAGGTTTGCTCGCTTAAGGTGAGATAAACCTCAGTTTTCCCGCTTCCCGTCACCCCTTCTAAAAGATAGACTTCATCATGAGAACAATTAAATTCATCGATAACTTTTTTCTGTTCTTCGCTTAATTCTTTAGGCTTTGATAAAGGATAAAAGGGGATAGATAATCTTCTTTTTTCTTCCTTTATCACTTTAATTCTTTGCAATTCAATCAATTTATTGACCACTGAAACGGATTTGATTTCTTTTTTTAAGACTTTCTTTTCTCTTACAATTAATCTTAATATTTCAATTTGTTTATCCGTTAAATTTTCTTCATTATCAGTAAGTGGGACTAGATATTTATCATAAGCAATTTTAGGAGCTTTTAAAGATGATCTTCTCACATTCAAAGAGGGAGGCAACATCGCTTGAAGAACCGATATTTTACTCGCTAAATAATAAGAAGATATCTTATCAACTAAACATAATAAATCATCATTAAGAAGTCTTTCTTCATCTAAAACATCATTAACATAAGAAAGAGTGAATCCTAATTCTTTTTCATATTCTTCTTTTGATATATTTATGTCTTTTACATTAACGACATAACCGACAATAGATTTATTATTAAAAGTGATTAAAACACGAAATCCAACTTCCACTTTTTTATCTAAATTATAGATATAAGAAAAAGGACGATTGAGATGCTGATTGCTATATTCGATGAGCACTTCTAATATCTTCATATGTCAGTTTATATTATAAACTAAGATTATATAAAAAAGACTAGATTAACTAGCCAATTTATTTTTAATAAGTCTCACTATTTGAGCGGATGCTCTCGCAACAGTATCGTTTAAGATTATATAATCATATCCCGCGGTCATACTCATCTCTTTTTCACCTTTAAGGAGTCTTTCTTTTATCACTTCTTCGGTTTCGGATTGTCGTCTTCTAATTCTTTCCTCTAAAGCGGCAATAGAAGGTGGATTTAAGAAAAATGAGATGACATCATCACGCCCTTTTACTTTTTCAAAGACTTGATTTGCTCCATTTATTTCAATTTCAAGGAGGACAATATGTCCTTCGTTTAATAATTGTTCAACTTTATCTTTGGGTGTGCCATATCGATTTCCAACAAATTCCGCCCATTCTAAGAAATTACCTTTATCAATATTTTCTTGAAACACTTCGGGGGTGACAAAATAATAATCGACACCATCGACTTCTTTTTCCCGAGGTTTACGAGTGGTCATGGAAATGGAATATTTGATATCTAAATCAGAATGCGCCATGATGTAACGGCGAACAGTTCCTTTTCCCACTCCAGATGGTCCACTTAAGATGATGAGCAATCCCTTTTTCATATTAATGTAATTATAAAAAATTCTTTTATATATAGTCAATAATATTATGCTAAACTTTTATTGATTAATTATGAAAATAACGTACAAAAATATAAATCAAATTGCTAACGATATAAAGGACAAAGTTGTTTCTAACCATATTTCTAATATCGTTATAGTCAATAGCAGCGATATCTTATTAACCTTTTCTTTTTACCGAAAAGAGAAGCTCCTCATATCGATAAATCACACTAATCCATTCGTGAGCTTCATCAAAAGTGAAAATAATATCTCCACTATTTTAGGAAAATTAAACGATACCCTGCGCAAAGAAATTAGGGATGGATTGCTCGTTGATGTCAAGCCGTTAAACGAAGATAGAGTTATTGAATTTACCATTTATAAAGTTGATGAATTTTACCAAAAACAAATTATTTATCTCGTCATTGAATTAATACCCACAAAACCTAATCTATTGCTATTAAATAAAGATAGAAGCATCATTTATGCAACCCATTTTACTACTTTAGATGCAACTAGATTAGTCTTAAAAGATCAACCCTATACCCTCATAGAGAAAAATAAAGAAGTCAAAATTATTGATGATAATTTTAATTTAGAGGCTTATAAAGAGGAAGCAAATAAATATTATGAAGAAGCACTCATTAAAAGAAAAAATGAAAAATTTGCCCCTTTATATCACTTCTTGAAAAATAAGAAGAAATCATTAGAAAGAAAGATAGTTTCATTAAATAAAGAAATAGATAACGCTAAAAACGCTCCTAAATATCTTGAAATCGGTAATGCACTACTTGGCTATATCAATAATGAAGATGAATTAAATATTTACTTAAAAGAAAACAACATTAAATACAATGAGTTGATGAATGTATCAGCGAATGCACAAATTTATTTTAAAAAATATAAGAAATGTAAAAGAGCCATCGAAATGGCCCAAAATGAAATTGATAACGCTAATAAATTAATTGATGAATATAGTCTAATCTTAAATAGCTGGCCTTATTATAATGATGAAGAGCTCATAGATTTAGAATCGATCTATGTCCCTAAAAAGAACAAAAAGAAAAACGAACACACCGCTTTAATTCCTTCCTATATCATACTCAACAATACCAAAATCGGTTTTGGTAAAAACGATAAACAAAACGAATATCTCACTTTTAAAATAGCAAAAAAAGATGACACGTATCTTCATATCAAGGATTATCACGGGGCGCATGTCATTATTTTTAGCAGTAACCCAACGAATGAAGAATTGCTTATTGCTAGCGAAATAGCCCTTATTTTATCTAATAAAGAAAGTGGAAATATCATCTATACAAAAGTTAATAATTTAAAAAAGAGTTCCACTACTGGACTAGTTAACTTTGTTAACTATAAAGAAATAACTCTAAATAATGTAAGAGATTCCACTAAGGAATTATTGCTATTAGCTAAAGAATTAAATTCTAATAAAAACTAAGAAAAATGAATTTTAGCTAAGAACAGGATAAAGCCATGCCGAAAACAATAATTGTAAAGGGTTATTAGTCCTTAAAGAAATCGAACAATAAAACGTTTTATTACTATCATCACTTGAGGAAATGCGAGGAACAAAAAAGCAACCATAATCATCTTTATAAGCAATTTTAGTTCCATATGAGCCATCATACGCATCAGAAAAATTAGAAAATGTATAATAAGGCATTTTCTCTTCTTCTTGGTAATAATATAAATCCAACGAATAATAAGCGGGTCTAACATAATCTTCGATAACATTGATTCCATTAGCTATATTAAATTCTTCTTTGTAAATTCGCTTAATTCTTAAAAAAAGAGTAACGCTATAAGTACTATTCTCGCCAGAATAAAGTCCTTCACAAATGTAGTTTTTCCGCTTCGTCGAATATGAAGCATCAACACATGAAGATATAGAAAATAGAATCAAAAATAGTGAAATAGTTTTTAAAATAGTGATCAATTTTTTCATTATTTATTCCTTAATAAGAAATAAGATAGATCCGATATAATGTTCCTTTTTTGTATTATCAAAATATAAAAGAGTACAGTAAATAAGTGAATACATTTCTTTATTTGGTTTAAAAGCACAAGGTTGAAACCAGCAGTTATTACTGTCTCTATATGACACTAATTCGTTAGTAACTTCTTCATAAGCATCCTTAAAATTTAAAAATGAAGCATATTCCTTTTCTACGCCGTTATCAAAATAATAAAGATATAAAGAATAGTATGCCGGCCGCACCGAATCCTTGATAACATTAGTTCCTTTCTTAGCGTCATATTCTTCTTTATATATTTTCGTAATTCGTAAATAGATATTGTCATTATGATAATAATTTAATCCTTCATAAAGTCCAGGAACGATGATATTTGTCCTTTTTGTTTCATAAGAATCATCAGTGCATGAAGAAAGAGTATCTATAAATAAAATAATAAAGATAAAGTTAATTCGCCCTTCATTATAAAGTCACCAATGGCTCAAAAAATATGCCTAATTTTAAAGATAATGCCGAAGAATTAAGGTAAACATCATAAGTACAGTAAGTAGCGTTTTTCTCAAAATAAGTAAAAGGCATTAACTCACAATCATTTTTATCTTTATATGTAACTGGTTTTTTGATGAACCATCAAAGTCTTTTAAAGTGTCAAAGTTATAAACAACATTTTTGTCACCATTAAGAAGTGTAAACATATTAAGAGAATAATAATTATTTTTAACTAAATCTTTGACAACATTAATGTTTTTGGCTTTTTTATAATCGCTTTTACTAATGGATGTTGCCTCTAAATAAATTAACGTGTCATCGTAATAATTTTTGCCACTATAAAACCCAGCAACAAAATAGTTGATACGGCATGTATAGGATTCCAAAGAAGGGATGTAACACGATGTTAAAAGAAACAGATTGATAATTAACAAAAATAATAAGGATGTCTTTTTATTAACAAAACTCTTCAAAACTATAATCTAACATAGAAAGACTAATTGTTAAATAGC
>CAVDWX010000066.1:0-7909 GCA_963612735.1 Gemmiger formicilis
ATTAAAAAATAGGTATTTGTATAGTGGTTTAGATTAGGAAATCTTTAATACTATTTTAATAAGAATTCTGAGACTGAGATTGATTTTATAACAAAAGTAAATAATGAATTAACCTTAATTGAAGTTAAAGCTAATAATGGCTCGACTATATCGTTAAATGATATTTTGAACAATAAAGAAAAATATAATGTTAAAAGCGCTATTAAGTTAATAAATGGTAATATCACTTATAAAAACGGAATATATTTAATACCTCATTATTTGGCTTTTTTAATCAAATAGTTTTTATTCTTAATTAAATATCAGTTCTTTTATTTTTGTAATAGGTAGAATCGATTAACCCACCACCCAAACAAACTTCATTTTTATAAAAGACCGCAGCTTGACCGGGTGTAACCGCTTGATAAGGAGTGTCATATATCAATTCCACACTACCATCATTTAAATAATGTATCGTTACCCCATTATCTTTTTGACGATATCTAAATTTGACGGTGATGTGTTCTCCGTCCTTTGGCTTATAGGTGATGAAATTGACTTCTTTAACGATACATCTATCACTATTTAAATATTCGCTATTATCTCCACTTGTAACATATAGAATATTGTTTTTAATATCTTTTTTGACGATGAACCAGCCTTTTGCTTCTTCACCGTGAATTCCGCCTATCCCTAAACCTTTTCTTTGCCCGATCGTGTAATACATAGCCCCTTCATGGCTTCCAATGACACGTTTAGTTTTTATATCAATAATCTTCCCCTTTTGAGCGGGAATGTAATTTTTTAAGAATTCTTTAAAATGTCTTTCACCAATAAAGCAGATTCCGGTGCTATCTTTTTTATCCGCTATATCAAGATTTAATTCATGAGCAATTCTTCTTACATCTTCTTTAAGGATGTCTCCTAATGGGAATAAAGAATAAGATAATTGTTCTTGAGACAATTGATTGAGAAAATAAGTTTGATCTTTATTGGTGTCTTTACTTCGACACAAATAGGCTAAACCGTCTTTGTCTACTCGTTTTGCATAGTGCCCCATCGCAATCATATCAAATCCGTTTTTAATAGCAAATTTTAAGAAGGCATCGAACTTAATATATTTATTGCAAAAAACATCTGGATTTGGAGTCCTACCCGATTCATATTCTTTAATGAGATAAGTAAATACTTCGTCCCAATATTCTTTGACAAAGTCGATGCGCAGTAATTTTATGCCGAGTTTTTCTGCGACTTTTTTAGCATCATCATAATCTTTTTCTTGTGGACATTGATTATCATTAATCGTAGGATTACCAAGATAATCGTTATTAGCTAAAGCATCCCAGTTGCGCATAAAACAAGCGCTTACTTCATAACCTTTTTCTTTTAATAAATAGGCCGCAACAGCGCTATCAACACCACCGCTTAATCCGAGTAAGACTTTCATTATTTGATGAGCTCCTTAGAATCTAAAATGAGCGTAAAAGGACCGATATTGCTACTCGTAACTACCATATCCGCTCCAAAAACTCCTCTTTTAATAGGACCGTGAAGTTCTTCTAATTTATTATTGAAATAATGATATAAAACACAAGCTTTTCCTGGATTTAAAGCGTTGGTAAAACTAGGTCTATTTCCACCGCTTACATCAGCGTATAAGGTGAATTGAGAAATGGATAATATTTCGCCATCAACATCGTTTAAAGAAAGATTAGTCTTTCCGTTTTCATCGGGAAAGATTCTAAGCTTTAATAATTTTGTTACGAGCTTATCGATAATTTCTTCGTTATCCCCTTCCGTAAAACCCACTAATAACAAATATCCGTTATCAATATGAGCCACGACCTGATTCTCCACTGACACACTAGCGTCTTTAACTATTTGAATGACAATTTTCATGCCTTTATTATCTAACAATCACTCTTTTTTTCAAATAGTAATTTAATTATTAAATTGTTATAATAAAACATGTTTTACGAGATATTAGGAAAAACTGTCTTTATAGACGGCGAAACTGGTCTATTTTCTTTTGATGAGACAACTTATAACTCAATGCTAGAGCGAGATAATTTTAATTTTGATTTATACAAGCCTCATTTTTGCGAATATAGCACTACATCAGTAACGTTTTGTATCAATTTAAGTGATTCCTGTAATCTTGCTTGCGATTATTGCTTTAACCCTAAAAAACAAGATAAAAGTATTTCTATAGAAAATGCATTAGCGTTCTTAAATATATGTTTTTTACGATTCCTTAATAAAGAAAAATATTTTGTTGATTTATCAGGAAAAGGAGAACCTCTTTTATTTTTGGATAAGATTTTAAAAATTAAAAAATATTGCGATGATAAATCTAACGAATTAAATAGAGAGGTTTTAGTTCAATTTGTATGCAACGGCACTTTATTAAATTCGTTAACTGCAAACATCTTACAAAATGAAGGAATATTATTCGGAGTATCTTTAGATGGCGATAAATTAATACATGATAAGCATAGAAAAACAAAAGACGGCAAAGATATATATCAAACAATTTTGAACAACGTCAATGATATTAAGAAACATGAATATGTAGGCGTTGCTTGCACATTAACCAAAGATGTGTTTTCACTGAAAGATTCTTTAATTGAATTATCTAAAATTTTTAACACGATCTCTTACAAACCTAGTAGAGATTGTGACTGTGCTATTGATGAGAATTCGATCAATAAATGGTTAGATAGTTATAATCAACTAGTTATATTTATTACCAACCAAACCATCAAAGGAAATCTTAAATACATTCAAACTTTATTAAATGGTGAAGATTATTTAGGAAAATTTATTAAGCGTATAGTTCTAGGGCAAAGAAACATTGTTAGATGTGATGCAGGAATTGGAAGATTTGCACTAGATGACGATGGGAATGTTTATAGCTGCCCCGCCGCTTTTAAAATGAAGCAATTAAGAGTTGGGACGATAAATGATTTAAATTTTAATAAAATGTCGAAGTTATTTAGCGAACAAATCAAAAAGGAAGGATGTCAAAAATGCGATTTTAGGAATATTTGTGGCGGTGAATGTCAAATTCAGTTACGCCTTTCTAAAGGGATAAATAAAACAATTTGTAAATATAAAACACATTTGATATTGCTGGCAATGTATTTTGTTAACCAAGTCAATTGTTTAAATAAAATGTCATTTAAAGAAATTTATGATTTTTGCATAGAAATCGATAATAGAAGAAAGCTAGACAATAAACTCAATCTTTTTCTAGAGCAGCATCCATATTACAATTTTATTGAAGGTAAGAAAAAATATGACCAATCAGAAAAGAAATATTGATATATTTTTATTTATTTACTTAATTATTTATATTTTATTTATTTTTATAATTCGCCTTATTGCCCATTTGATTTATGAAGTGGAATCGATGCTTTTATTTTTTACTTCCAGTTCTCTTGTTTTGATAATATGTTATTTATTCATCAAAATGAATTGGTTTTTATACATTTGTATTGCATCTGCACTAGTTTTATTTACTTTTATTGCTGTATTTACTACGATAATGAATAGAGGTTTTTATTGCTATACATTTTTATCCTGGATTACTACTTATTTTTTTCCTATACCAGCCTATATATTTTTAGTAATTCTAATCATTAAAAGTACTATAAAAAGGAGAAAAAAATATGACTAAAATTCTATTGCCGTTGATGTTAAGTTACTTAAATGTTTTGACGTTTAAAGAAGCTTTGCTATTCATTTGCACTGAAAATGATTTAAAAAATGACATGTATTTTAATACAAACACAATCAGTAAAATGCTTAGAAGCAATGATTTTTATAGTGAAGTGGAACCAGTTGAACCTGAGACACCGGTCGATGAACCTAATGGAAGTAGCGGATTAGATAATAACAAATATCTTGAACTAGATGAACTTGAAAACGGTGGCTATGATTTACCTTCCGACGCTGATTATACTGATGATATTGGTCAAAAATTATTAAGATATATCAAGCCTGGTGACATAATGTACGATTCGGTTGGACTTGGATCGAGTGGTATGGGGTCAGGACACATAGCTTTTATTGAAGGCATTGCATATAGTCAAAGATATCAAAGAATTATATTGTGACCATTGAAGCAAATCCTAATCGTGGTGTTAAAAGAGGATATATTGATAGCGTCAGATTTAAAGATCACAAAACTATCTTAAGAGTTAAAAATACAACACAAGCTATTATTTCAGATGCCATCTATTTTTGTCGTCAACAATTAAATAAAGAATATGATTTAAACATTATTAGAAAGCATGCGTCGATTAATAGCGGCGAATGGTATTGCTCAGAACTAGTATGGGCAGCATATAAATATAATGAACAAGGCATTGATTTAGCTAGCGGAACTCAAGTGGCTGTTACTCCTCGAAATATTTATGACGATTCTGACACTTGTAGGATTATAAAATATAATACCGATACGACATTTATAACGAATTCAGCGAATCATACTTTTTGTTGTGATGGTGATACTTTTACTGAGCCCCATAACCATGATGGGGATTATTATTCAATAGAACAATGCACAATTTGCAATCATGTTTTTTGGCCTAATTGTTAATGCTAATAGGCAAATTAATAAGCTCTGTTAATTAGAGATTTTCTTGCTTATACGCATTCGAAATTTTAATATTATCGTGCCATTTTTAATTAAATGATTGATAATATTTTTATGAATTTAAAACCACTCGCATATCGAATTAGACCCAAAAATATATCTGAAATTATCGGCCAATCTCACTTAGTGGGAAAAGATGGTATTTTAACTAAATCGATTGAAACTAAAACTATTTTTTCCATTATCTTTTTTGGCCCTCCCGGATGTGGCAAGACCACTATCGCGGAAGCTTATGCTTCTAGTATGGGGATTAAATGCATTAAATTAAATGCGGTCACATCTAATAAAAAAGATTTAGAAAACGCTATTAACGAAGCTAAATTATTTGACAATGCCTATATCGTGATGGATGAAGTTCATCGCTTAAATAAAGATAAACAAGATATATTGCTTCCCTATATTGAAGACGGAACTATTTATTTACTTGGTTGCACAACTGAAAATCCTTACATGGCCATTAATAAGGCGGTGAGAAGTCGATGCCATCTTTTAGAAGTAAAATCATTAAATGAAGATGATATATATAACGGCTTAATTCGCGCTATTAATCATAAAGATGGATTAAAAACTAACGTTAAATTTACTGATGAAGCTTTAAGAACAATTGCTAAAAAATCCGCTGGTGACATGAGATTTTCCTTAAATTATTTAGAAGTAATCGCTATTTCTATTCATAAAGATGTCGTTAATAAAGATGATGTTAATTCCATCATTCAAGTTCCAAATTATCAAATGGATTTAAATGAAAATGAACATTATGATTCCGTTTCTGCTTTACAAAAATCAATTCGTGGAAGCGATGTCGATGCCGCTTTATATTATTTAGCCAGATTATGCATCGTCCAGGATTTAGATTCCATAATTCGAAGATTATTAGTGACGGCTTATGAAGATATTGGTTTAGCTAATCCTCAAGCAGTAGATCGAGTCTATAACGCCACTCAAGTTGCACTTCGAGTTGGCTTTCCTGAAGCAGTGATACCTCTTGGTTTTGCGGTAACTGATTTATGCTTATCTCCGAAAAGTAAAGAAGCTTGCAATGCTATTCATAGGGCCATGGATTACGCTAGTGCTCACCCAATGGATGTTATGGATTATTTAAAATTGACTCCAGTTAACGTCGATGAATTAGATAAATATCCTTATGATCGCCCTGACTTATGGAATAAGATTCAATATCTTCCAGAATTAATTAAAGATATCCCCTTTTATGAACCTAATTTACAAACATCATCAACGTATGAAAAAGCACTTAATGATAATTATTTGAAGTTAAAGAAAATTACGCGTTCATCGAATTTAAGAAAATTAAAAGCAAATAAATAAAACGCTCTATAACCTAACTTATAGAGCCTTTATCGATAAAAATAATGAATAATATTAATCAATAATTTCTCTTATAACTGGATGAGGAATAATTTTTTCTTTAACAATGACAAAACTCTTTTTGATGTCATTAACTATTGAAACGTATTCATCCTTATTTGTATAAATTGTTGCTAATAGGTCACCTTTTTTCACAGTGTAGCCCACTTTTTTATTTAAGACGATACCAGCACTCATATCGATGACATCATCTAAAGTAGCTCTTCCACCACCTAAACGCATTGATGATTCACCAATTTCAAGAGCGTTAATAGATTTGATATAGCCATCTTCTTCAGCATATATCTTAACAATATTCTTACTTAATTCCCATTTTTCTGGATGGAGTAAATAAGATACATCTCCACCTTGATATTCCACCATTAATTTAAATTTTTCAAAAGCTTTGCCATTAGCAATAACTTCCTCTAACATTTTTCTTGCTTCAATTCGAGAATTAGTAATTTGAGCTTGTACAAGCATGATTGACCCGGCGGTATAACATAATTCCATTAAATCTTCAGGTCCATGACCGTGCAAAGCATCGATTGCTTCTTTAACTTCTAAAGCGTTACCAACAGCAAATCCAAGTGGCTCGCTCATGTCAGAAAGGACTGCAACAGTGTTTCTTTTTAAAGATTTACCAATCTCCACCATGGTTCTGGCTAATTCTCTTGCGCTTTCCATATTTTTCATAAAAGCGCCTTCGCCAACGGTAACATCTAATAAAATGGCATCCGTTCCACTAGCAAGTTTTTTTGACATGACACTAGAGGCGATTAAAGGAATGGATTCAACTGTTCCGGTCACATCTCTTAGAGCATATAATTTTTTATCAGCGGGCACTAAAGATTTAGTTTGTCCAATAACAGCAAGTCCAATAGCGTTGACTTGTTCAATCATCTCTTCTTCGGTTTTAGAAATATTATAGCCAGGAATCGATTCTAATTTATCTAAGGTTCCACCGGTATGACCTAATCCTCGTCCACTCATTTTGGCTAATTTAGCCCCACACGCTGCGACCATCGGTCCTAAAACAAGGGTTGTTTTATCTCCTACTCCACCGGTTGAATGTTTGTCGACTTTAATGCCATTTATCGCACTTAAATCAATGACTGAACCACTATGTTCCATCGCCTCGGTTAAGTTAGCGATTTCTTCCTTATTCATACCTTGAAATAAAATTGCCATATTCATTGCCGCGCTTTGATAATCGGGAATGCTTCCTTCTACATAACCATTAATCCAAAAATGAATTTCTTCATTACTTAATGTACCACCATCTCTTTTTTTAATAATTAAATCAACCATTCTCATATCTTATAACCTCGCTTTGACTTCTTTATACTATCATAGTTTATCTTATTAACGATATAGTTAGTTAACTAACTACCATCAATTTCTTTTTGATAAATATTTAATGTCATCTTCTTTTATTTTGTTTTTAAAATAATATCCACTTAGTCCTATTCCAGTCGCTAAAAATAAGCCAAGTATAAATAAACCGTGTCCAGTTTGATAATAGGATGTACCGTTAAATTCGAGTTTACATGTATAGCTACCTTGTTCTAATTTAAAGGCTAATAATGAATCGATATTAATTGGATTGATGTCATAATTTATATTATTTTTAAGATCATTAACATGGATGACATAGCCCTCGTAATAAAATTGAGGAATTTGAAACAAAGCATCGCTAATTACTTCAACACTAAAGGATAAAGATGGTGAATTTAATTCTGTGATAGTGAGATTTCCTATTCCTTCTAGAGTAGCGTAATAATAATCTTCTTTTTCATATACAAAATATTTTTTAGTTTGACTCACCATGGCTTTTCTTACTTTGCTATAAAGAGAATTATTATATTCCGACTTATAATCTTTATAATCAGAACAATATATAAG
>CAVDWX010000067.1:0-16083 GCA_963612735.1 Gemmiger formicilis
TCTTTAAACGATGCTATTACAATTAGTAGCGTTTCTGACTTTAAAACTTATTTCAATATGAGCGATTATAAAGAAGATAGATTTAATAATTACGATAAGACTTTCATTATCGCTAACGATATTGATTTTAATAATGAAATTATCTACGGAATTGGAACAACATCTAATCCTTTTAAAGGAAAAATATATGGATGCGGACATACTATTAAGAATTTTATTATTAATGAAAATGAACATTATTTTACTTTAAACAGTGAAGAAAAAAATAATAATTATCGCTCATCTTTGTATTCGGTTGGTTTTATCGCTTATTTTGAAGGAGAAATTTATGATCTTAATTTCTCTAATTCCAGTGTTAAATCAAATAATTTTGTTGGCTCATTATGCGGGAGTGCAAGCGAGAACTCAATTATTGAAAACGTTCATTATATCAATAGTGCTGTTTTTAATATTAATGAAGTTAGTTATCCATTCTCTAGTGAGGACCGCGTCCATTATTTAATCGGAGTAGGCTCACCTTATATAAAATTTTGTTCATTTAATCAGTCAATTTCACATTTATTTTAGGAGGGTAAAATAATGTCTATCAATCAACACGGGAAAAATCAGTCATTTTCAAGAGAGGTTAATAACAAACTTGTCTTAGAAAAGCTTTTAACAAGGCCTTATTCGCAAACTGAATTAGCTGACGAACTAGCTCTTTCAAATGCGACTATGTCTTCAATTGCTAAAGAATTACTTAGCAGTGGAATTATTAAAATTTTAAATTCATCATCAAAAGCCGGCTTAGGAAGAAGACAAGTCTTTTATACAATCAATGAAAATTATGGCTTGATATTAGTTGTTAATATTTCAAATTTTCAAGCCACAATCGCTATTTCTAATTTAAAAGAAGAAATCCTAACTAAAGAAATTATCGATATCGATAAATACGATCTAAACGCTATTTATTCAATAATTCTTCTCTCATCAAAACTTTTACTTAATGGTGACTTTAAAGATATCGAGCTTAAAGCTGTTGTTATTTCTTTACCTGGTCGAGTTAATTCCAAAACAGGTGAATTAATGCTATCAAAACAGTTTGATCCAGCTTTATTTAAAGAAAAGAATTTCATTGCTAATGCTTTTAAAAAACAATATCCTAACGCTGAAGTAATATCGATGAATGATATCAACTTAGCGGCCTATGCTGAATTATCTACTGGCGAATTAGTGGATGTTGATAATGCTATTTTTATTTCTATTGATACTGGTATTGGTGGTTCATTAATCATTAACCATAAATTATTCGAAGGTGATCAAGGCTACGCTGGTGAATTTGGTTTAATTAAAGTTAAAGAAAATGATGAATATGATTATCTAGATGAACTCGTATCGTTCCGTATCCTTTCCTTAAAAGGAGAAAAACTGACTAAAAAGAAAATCAATTCAAGAAGCGAATTAGTTGCTTTATATAATAGCAATGCTGATTTTAAGAAGATTGTTTTAGAAAGTGGAAAAACATTAGGAAAAGCCATTAAGACTTTAATTGAGACACTAGATATTTCAACCGTCATCATCTCTGGTAGAGCGGTTGAATTTGATGGAGATTATTTAAAAGCAATAAACGAGGAACTAAGCTCATTGATTTATCCACCTGTTTTAAAATTTTCCTCCTTAAAAAGAGAAGGAAAAATTAAAGGAGCCACCAGTGTCGGTTTAAAAACTATTTTAATGAAATCAATTAGTAAATAAGGAGGCCTTCATGTCAACACTTAAATTAGTTAATGTTTCAAAAGAATTTAAAAATAAAAAGGAAAAAATTTTTGCTGTTAAAGACTTTAATTTAGTCGTTGATGGAAAAGAATTTATTGTCTTTGTCGGACCTTCTGGATGTGGTAAATCAACAACATTAAGAATGATTGCGGGTTTAGAAGAACTGACGAGCGGCGAAATTTATATCGATGATGAACTGATGAATAAAGTGGAACCTAAATTTAGAAACTTGGCAATGATGTTTCAGGAATACGCTCTTTATCCACATATGAACGCTTATAATATCATGGCCTTTGCTTTAAAAAATCAACACGTTCCTAAAGATGAAATCGATAGACGTGTTAAAGAAGCTGCAGAAATATTAGATATTAGCGATATTTTAAATCGCAAACCAAAAGCGATGTCAGGAGGTCAAAGACAACGTGTTGCTCTAGGCAAAGCAATGGTTAGAACCCCTAGATTATTTCTTTTTGACGAACCATTATCTAATTTAGACGCTAAGCTTAGAAGCCAAATGCGAGTTGAAATTACTAAATTATATGAAAAGTTAAATACTACTTTTATTTATGTGACTCACGATCAAGTTGAAGCGATGACAATGGGGACTCGTATAGTGGTTTTGCGTAAAGGTATAATTCAACAAGTTGATACACCGGTAAATTTATATGATAAACCTCATAACCGATTTGTGGCCGGATTTATCGGAACTCCACAGATGAATTTTTATGACGTTACCATTCAAAAAGTTAATCGCTCATTAGTGGTTAATTTACCTTATAATAATTCGTTTAAGGTGGGTTTAAACCAACTTCGCAAAATTAAAGATGAATATTTAGATGGCCATATCCATAAAGCCATTTTAGGAATTAGAAGTGAAGATATTGCTTTAGAAGGAAATAAAGAAGATTGCTTTAAAGTAAAAACTTCAATCGTTGAAGTCTTAGGAAGCGAGACACTCATTTATGCTGATTTTAATTTGAGTGATAATAATGAAAAAGTTTCAACCTCCGCTTCTTCTTTAGTTATCAAATGCCCAAAAAGGGTTGCTTATAAAAATAATGAAATTATCAATATTTCTTTTAATAAATTAAAGATTCATCTCTTTAGGAATGATGATGAAAGTGGTATTGATAGACATAGTGCTCAAAATGAACAAACTATATATGTAGAAGAATAAAGAGGTAGAAATTATGAAAATTGAACAAACGAAGATGTATAAGGAAATTATTGAACAAGCAAGTGTTTTAGAATCGACTTATAAAACTAATATTGAAAAAATAAAACAAATCGCTAAATATGTAAAAGAAAACCATATTTCATCCATCTTTTTAGCGGCACGAGGAAGCAGCGATAATGCTTGCCAATACTTTAAATATTTATGTGAAATTTATGCTGGAATCCCAGTTGGCTTTATCGCTCCAAGCGTGGTCACTTTGTATAATAAAAAGGTATTCTACAAAAATAGTTTGCTTATCGGAGTTTCTCAGTCCGGAAGTGGTTTAGACATTCACGACGTCATTAAAGCCGGTAAAGAAGTTGGCACTTACACTATTGGCGTTACTAATAATGAAGATTCTTTGTTAGCGAAAACTGTGGACGCTCATTTATTTTTAAATTGTGGATTAGAAGAATCTGTTGCCGCTACTAAAACTTTTACTAGTGAAATGTATGTTTTAGCCTTACTTGTGATGGAAATAAGCGATAGCGATGAATTAAGAAAAGCTTTAGATTATAAACACGTTTCAGAACTGATTGCTAAATCAATCGAAAATAAAGATAAAATCTTTGCTTTGGCAAATACATGTAAAGATTATAATGATGCTTATTTATTATCTCGAGGCATCAATTACGTCACTTGCTTAGAAAGTGCTTTAAAGCTTCAAGAAACAACCTATGTCAAATCTAGAACTTACGCTATTAGTGATTTTTATCATGGTCCTTTCGCGGTAGTGGATGAAAAAACTAATATTTTCCTTCTTCATGGGTATGGAAAAACAAATATGGATTCATATGAAATGTTTGAAAAATTATTAAACGTTCACGCCAATGTCATCGTTATATCAAATGATAAATATTTTATCGATTATGAAAAAACATGTTTCATTCCAATGTGTGAAGAAGTTATTTCCCCGTTTGCCCTTGTTGTTTCTATGCAGTTATTTTGTTTAGGTCTTTCTATTAGTAAAGGACTTAATCCAGATAAACCGCGCAGTTTAAAGAAAGTCACTATTACTAAATAAGGAGGTAATTTATGTTAATGGAAGTTTATTATCCTAAAAATAGAAAAGAAGGAAAAGTTAAATATTTAGCTATCTCCGCTCACGAAGATGATGTGGAGATTATGGCCTATTATCCAATTGGTAAAGCCTACCGCAGTAAAGTCTTTTCTTTTGCGGCAGTTGTTACTAGCGATGGTGCCGGATCTGCACGTATCAATGAATTTAAAGATTATAGCGATGAAATGATGAAAGAAGTACGTTACAAAGAGCAAAAGGAAGCTAGTGAAATTGGTCACTATAACGTCTTATATTTACTCAAACATTCATCAAAACAAATTAAAGATAAAAATGATGAAGAGATAATCAATGAATATATAAAAATCATTTTAGAATTATCTCCTGATTATATTTTTACTCATTCATTATTAGATAAACATCCTACACATTTAGGAGTCGTTCTTAAAGTTATTGAAGCCTTAAGAAGAATCCCAAAAGAAAATAGACCTAAGCATGTTTACGGTATGGAAGTGTGGCGTGATTTAGATTGGGTTAACGATGAAGATAAGATTGCTTTTGATGTTTCTTATCATCGTAATTTACAAAAAGATATTCTCAATGTTTTTAAGTCTCAAATTGTTGGTGGGAAACGCTACGACCTAGCGACGCTTGGAAGAAGATACGCTAATGCGACTTTTGCTCAATCTCATAGTGTTGATACGATGAAAATGATTAATTTTGGAATCGATTTAAATCCACTTATTAAAAATCCTAGTCTTGACATTCTTGATTTTGTTAACGGCTATATCGGTAGATTTAAAAATACGGTTAATAGTACTCTTAAGGATTTAATTTAATATGAAAAAAACGCTTTCTCTTCTTCTTTTGTCTCTTGCACTAGTATCTTGCTCTGGAACTAAAAGTTCATCATCCAATAATTCTAATTCCAGTAGTCTAGATTCTTCTTCTATTTCTAGTAGCAGCGATACTTCTTCTAGCATCATTAAAACTTATGAATACGATGAAGATATGTTCATTAATACAGCAGATGAATATAATTTCAAAACCACTGATGAATATATTTTCCCTCTTAAAAATAAGGGTAGTGATAAATTAACTTATACATTAAGCGATGATAAAACGTTTTATATTGTTTCTAACGCTAATCGAACTTTAAGCGATAATAATTTAGTAATCCCTTCTACATATAATGATTTACCAGTTAAAGAAATAGAAGCTGAAGCGTTTGTTGAACTTGCGTGGTTAGAAAGTGTTTATATTCCTTCTTCGATTTGCAAGATTGGAGATGGCGCTTTTTCTATGAGTGCGCTTAAAAAAGTGTATTACGATGCAGTTGAAGTTAATGATTTTAATGCACGTAATTGGGTTTTTTATCCTTCTAACAACAATAGTGGAATCGATGTTTATTTTGGGCCTCATGTCAAAAGAATTCCTAATCGTTTGTTTTTTCCTTTGTCTACTGAACCAGATAAAAATCCATTAGTTAAGTCAATTGTTTTTGACAAAGATTGTGCATTAGATGAAATAGGTGATTATGCCTTTTATAAATCTAATTTACTAAAAGAAATTTATTTACCAAATAGTGTTACAAAAATAGGTGATTATGCTTTTTATCAATCCTCTATTGAAGAATTAGTACTCCCTACATCTTTAACTAGTATTGGGAAATATGCTTTTTCTTTTTCGAAAAATAAAGGCATTAAATTTAACGAGAATTTGGCTTATGTTGGTGATTATGCTTTTTATGGTAACTCTGAATTAGTTGGTTTAGATTTAAGTAAAACCAAATTAAAAACAATTTCTAAATTTGCTTTTTCTCATCTAGATAAAATTACTTATTTAAATTTACCAAACTCCTTAAAAGAGATTTTTGAGGAAGGTTTCTCATACTTAATATCTTTAAAAAAGTTAGATTTAGCCAGTTATAAATTTATTTTACATGAAGGTGCGTTTAAAGATTTACACAGTTTAACTCATTTAAGATTAGGGGAAATTGAAGTTATAGGCACTGACGCATTCGCTAATTTAAAAAGCATAGAAGAACTGTGCTTAAGCGGATCTATTTCTAATTTGAGTATTAATAGTTCGTTCTTTAAAAATATGAGCACTCTTAATTTAAGAATCTTTATTAAAGGAATAGAATCACTTCCTTCTTTTTTGTTTTATGTTTCTAATGTAGTGAATGATTCGTTAACTGTTAAAGAATTAGTCTTGGATAATTCTTTAAAAAATATCAATGATTATGCATTTTATAATTTATATGTTTCATCAATTTCTTATTTAGGTTTAGAAAGCACTTTTACATCTATTAATATAAATAATAATGAGCAATTAAATAATGCTTCGATTTCTTATTTTGAAGGGGGACTTAAATAATGAATAAACGATTATCATTTCCATTCTTGTTTTGCCTATTTTCATCTTTGACTCTTGGTGGATGTTCATCATTTCCAATAAGTGTAACAAAAGCTAAATTAAACGAAAGCGAAATTGAAAATATGACTTATGAAATTTATCCAACCCCTCATGAGATTACTTATTTAGAAGGTAGTTTTAACATTTCAAATAAAATATTAAACGTCTATTTCGATAAAGGATTAGACGAGGCAACTATTTTAAAATTTAATGATATTTTTTACGATAACGGCATACTTTATCGTAATGATGCAAAAAAAGAATACGATGTCCGTTTGTCGTTAGTCAACGATAGTAAGGATTTATCATATTTATTTGAAAAATATGATGCATATTATTTAGAAATTAATTCTTCTCATATTGATATTAAAGCTAAAGACACAGATTCTTTATTTTATTCTTTAGCGACTTTAAAAGAAATTATTGCTCAATCTAATGGGATATTACGTAATCTAATTATTAAAGATTATAGCGATACTAAATACCGTGGATTTATTGAAGGATATTACGGTATTCCTTGGAGTAAAGATGAACGCGTTTCTTTAATTAAATATGCCTCTAACTATAAGGCTAATATTTATATTTATGCTCCTAAAGATGATTCCTATCATTCCACGAACTGGAAAGGATTGTATAAAGAAGGAGATTTAGCCCTTTTAAAAGAAGTAATTAAGGCTGGCTATTTGACTAAAACTAGATTTGCTTGGTCAATTCATCCTTTTTTACACGATCCTTTTAAAGAGGAAAATTATGATGCCGACTTAGCTTATATTAAGAATAAATTTTATCAACTTTATGAAGCTGGGGTTCGACAATTCGTTATTTCTGCGGATGATGTTTCAACTGAATATGAAGGCGCAGGTAATGGAAAACTACATAAAAGAATTCTTAATGATGTTTCTACTTATTTAAAAACACTAGAAGGGACATATGATTTAATTTTTGTCCCAAGTGCATATTGTTACAATTCAAAAGAAATATTAGGCGTTGAGCTTGAAGGTTATTATCAAGATTTATGTAATGGATTAGATGAAAGCGTTTCCATTATGTGGACTGGCGATAGAGTTACGTCAACGATTAATAATGGTAAATTTAACGAATTTAGTTCCGTCAGTGGTGGACGTAAGCCTTTTTTTTGGATGAATTGGCCGGTTAATGATTACGCTAAATCGCATGTGCTTATGGGAAAAGGGGAAGTTTATAACAAAAATTACTTTTCTAGCGATGAAGTTGAATTCATCGGTCTAGTCACTAATCCAATGCAGGAAGCTGAACCTTCTAAATTAGGTATTTTTGCCACTGCTGATTATTCTTGGAACACTAAAGATTTTGATATGGATAAGTCTTATCAATATAGCTTTAAAACAGTTGAAAATAACCAAACTAGTGGATTAGAGGCGATGTGCTCATATCTCACTAATGCTTCTTTGTATGAAGGAAAATATTTTGTCGAATCACCCAAATTAGTTTCCTTAATCGATGAATTTATGAAACAGGTTAATTCTTTAAATAAAGATGATTCAACTTATTTAAATTTATTAAATCAATTAAATGAGGATTACGAACTTGGAAATAAATATCTTATAAATGCTTCAAATATTATTTTAAAAGATACACTTTCACCTTGGATTAATTCAGTTCTTATTAAACTAAAAGCAGCAATTAATTCAGTTAATTTATATGTTAATAGAAGTGAGTATAGTGTTAATGAATTTGAAAACAAAGTTAACGCTATCAATGATGACTACACTAAGGTAAACGAATGTAAAACTCCAACATTAGATGTTATTACACAAAATATTGTTGAAACTAAAGTTGATAGTGCGGTAACAGTATTAACCCCATTTGTGGAAAAGATGATTAGTCTAATTAATGATGAAAATGACATCAACACCGGAAAACCTAGCGGCATTAAATATTATGGATTTAACGGTATTTATGAAGGATCTATAGATAATATCATCGATGGCGATGATTCTACATATTGTTGGTTTAACGATACTCCGAGTAGCGATGCATATCTTCGTTATGATTTAGGAGAAGTCAAAGAAATAAATGATATTTCAGTTCATTTTGCTAACGCTAATGGGGATGGCGATATATTCTTTTCTAAAGTGTATGCTTCTATTGATGGAAGGAATTATTCATTAATTGGAGAAACAAATAAAACTTTATCCATTATTGATTTAAGACAATCTCCTCTTAAAGCCCGTTATATCAAATTTGTTAATAACAATACCGAAACATGGGCTTCTTTCGAGGAAATCAAAATTAATTCATTACCAGAATTAAAAGCTTTAGCTACATTATCAGGTATTGCTTTAGAACCTTCTGTTAGCACATCGCTCGATTACATGTTTGATGGTGATTTATCGACATTTACCTGGTTTGAAATTAATAAAAACGCTACTTGTTCGATAACTATAGATTTTCTAAAAGAACAAAATGTTAATAATATTGTTTGCTACATGACCAAAACTAGTTCCCCTTATGACATGTTTTATGACGTATCTTTCTTTTATTCGTTAGATGGCGAAACTTATCAATCAGTGGGAGAAAAAAACTATAAAGATAGTAAAGAAATAGTTATTGATTTATCTTCATCGCCTCTTAAAGCTCGTTATATCAAATTGGTATCGAATTCTTCTTCACCTTATGGAGTGGTGATTAGGGAATTTAATATAAATCAAAATTTTTGATGGGAGGCTAATTAATGAAATTATCAAAAATTATGAAAAGCTTCATTCTCCCTATAACTTTATTATCAGTGGTATCGGTTGGACTATTGACAAATTTAGTATCTAAGAATGAAGAAAAACTTGTCGCCGAAGGTACAGATTTACCATTTTCTATTGAACTTAGTAATTTATCTTTAGTGGATGGTAGTTTGTATAATCTTTACGATGATGATGAAAATAGTGTTGCTTTATTTGAACCTGCGAATAATGGCGATACGCAATCTATTACTTATAAGTTTAATGGAACAACCGAAATTAAACATATCTACTTTTATGGAGGCAATGCTAGTGGTGGACAGCTATTTGATGGACATATCGATTACCTAAATTTGGCCACTAATGAATGGGTAAAACTTCACGATACTAACGCGGAAAACCTTGTTTTCGAATTAACTCCAAATGTATCTACGACTGAAGTTAGGCTAGTTAATACGTATATCACTGTTGCGGGAGTAAGAGAATTTTCAATTAATAATTATGAGCATGTTGTTTATTATGAAGGTCTAGTTGGGAATCATGAAGCTGTTACTAATCCGCATAATAAAATTATGAAGAATATGGTCGATTCTTCTTATGATTCATTTACCTGGTTTGGAAATGTAACAGGAGCAACTGCTTCTTTAATTCTTGACTTAGGAAGTGAACAAAGGATTAATTATGTTCAATTATTAATGGGCAGTGATTTTTTATCATCTGTTAGCTTTTCTTATTCTTTAACTAAAGATGGCGAATATAGTGCAATTGACGCTACTCATTACGCTGTTAGCGACAGACTAGTCTATTTAAAAGAACCAATCGTTGCTCGATTTATCAAAGCCACAGCAGAATCAACATGGGTTAAAGTAAGAGATTTTAGTGCTGGTTATGGTTTAGAATTATCATCTAATTACTCTGTTTATAGTTACCAACGTTCTTCTCTTCCTTATTCTTCTTTAGGATATGGAACAGATTTAAATACTAACACCTTCTTAGATTTAGAAAATAATACATCTGAAGAATCATGTGTTATTAAAAATCTTTTAGAAGAAAGTATGGTTACATCGATCTTTCTTTCGACTGGTGGACATTCCTATTATGACGACTCAGCGGATAATCTCTCATTATCATATTCTTTAGATAATAAGAATTGGACGATAGTTGATTCTTCCACGATTTTAAATAGAAGTGGTACTGGTTTTTATGACTATTTAGTGGTTTTTGATAAACCGATTAACGCTCAATATATTAAAGTTAGCGATTCTAATGGTGGATGGCTTACCATTGCCGATTTTTCAATTAATTCTTTGTTTAATCTTCATCAATATTTAGATGATTCGTTCTTGAATTGTGATGTCTTTAAAAAGGATATGAGCGGTGTTAATAAAAAGATTGACTCTTTATATTCTTCTTTAAATAAATATGAGCAAACATCTTTATCAAAAGATGAACTTCATAAAATCAATTATTATCAAACATACGCTTCAATTTATGACACGAACTCATTAAGCAATAATATCTTTAAGTTAAACGATAAGAATAATCTTATTTTGATTATTTTATTAACTTCCGGTGTTACTTTACTCATTGGGACATTAGCTTATTTTTTAATGCGCAAAAAAAGTAAATATTTTATAAAGTAAAAAAAGATTAAAATTTTAAAAACTCTACTGATTATCGATATAAAAAGATTTTAGTGGAGTTTTTTTGCTTTTTATAATTTGTCTTTATATTATTTATTTAAGTTTATAAAATAATTATTGATATTTGACTTTATTTAATAGACAATTTAAGTAGAAGTTAAACAAATAGTGATTTTGTTTAAAGCTTTTATAAGGAGTGACAATTATGAAAAAACTTAAAGTCTTTAAATTCGTTTTTGTTTCATTTGCTATTATTGGTACTTTATTTTCCTTCGGGGGAGGGCTTACTAAATTAGATACACCAGCGAAAGCTCTATCTTCTTCGATTAGTTATAAAGAAAAAGATTTTGAAATTGTTTTAAATAATTACGCACTCAGGAAAGGTAAAATTTATCAATTATATGATAATGATGCTTCAACTGATGTGTTTTTTATGACTACTTCTAATAATCAAGACGATGAAAGAAGCATCACTTATGTTTATGATAATGAAATTATCGTTCGTAACATTACCGTTTTAATGGGTTCCGCTACTTCAACAAATTATTTTGATGGAAGCATTCAATATTTATCTAGCGATGGGGATTGGATAAATGTTGGCGATAACTTATGTGCTGAAAATAAAGATGTTATTTTTTATCCAAAAAATGAAATTAAAACAAAACAAATTAGAGTTTTAAATACCGCTAATGCTGAATTAGGAGTTGATGTTGCTTTTAAGGAAATTTCAATCAATCAAATATATAAAGCATCAGTCGACGATAATTATAAAATTTATCAAGGCACATATTTTGATTTGCTTGATAAAAGCAATACTTCTTTTATTTGGTTTCAACCTGTTGATGATAATATTTCAGCTTTATCCATTGTTTTTGACCTCTATGATATAAAAAAATTAAATTATTTTATGCTTTATACAGGCGATCCAAGTGATGATACTGATGCTTTAGGTGATGTTACTTTTTCTTATAGCGATAGCATCGATGGGGAATTTATGACTCTTGGAAATGCTACCTTTAGTGGTGGTCATGGAGATTTTAAATATTCGATAGATTCGTCTATTAATGCTAGATATATTAAAATTTCAGGAACTCGAAGCGGATGGGTCAAGGTTGCTAAATTCGAAGTAGGCTATCAGCATTTAAAACTTTCGCCTTGTTTAAGTTTATATCAAGCTGATAGAAGCAACTTTTCATTTATTAGCTTTGGAACAGATCAATTAGAAGACACCTTATTAGATATCAATACCGACCGTGTTAAAGATGAAAATGTCAATCAAGGTTATTTAATTTTTGATATAGATGAAATTAAAGATGTTTCATCTATTTATGTTAGTACAGGTGGAGGCTCTGCTTACGGAGACTACTATTTTGATCTTTTACTTTCTTATTCAAGCGACGGTGTTAATTATATTTTGTTAGATAAAGAAAATTATAAAATTGTTGAGTATACTAATAAGGTCGATTATTACATTGTTTTTGAAACAAGTATAAGTGCTCGATATATTAAAATTTATAATTTAAGTAGTTCTAGCTGGGTGACCATATCTGAAATTTCTATTAACGCTGATTATAATTTTCCTTTATTTATTAAAAATATTGTTTGTGCTGATTTTATTAACGATCCAGCTATTATGGTTAGAAAAATCGAGAATTTATATAATGACTTAACATTAAAGGGAATAAGTGATTTTAATAGCGATGAAACGTTAATTCATAATGTTGAATATATTAAATATTACGCTCTTAGAAATTCTAGTGTAAATAAGTCAAACGGACTAAATTTAAGAAGCGATTTAACAACTAAATTTGTATATATTCCTATTATTTGTGCAGTCTTGGGACTTGCTTTATTGGGCTACATTTACTTTAAAAGAAAGAAAAATTTAATAAACTAAAATAACTTTTTATTACCTTATTATTCATTAAATTCGTCTTTATAGTATGTAAATAGCCTTAAAATTTACTTTCAAAACGGATTTTTATTATCTATTATCTTCTAATCAATTAATTTTTTAAGTTTATAAAAAAATAGTTGATATTCATTTAAACATGAAACATACTAATAGTATCTTATGATAGAATTTGGAACAGGTGGTTTTAGAGGTATTATTGGTGACACTTTCACCCGTGCAAATATTACTTTAGTGGCTCAAGCTTTGGCTAACATTATTTCAGACGAAGGGTCGAATAAACCAGTTATTATTGGTTATGATAATCGCTTTATGTCAGATTTTACAGCAACCTGGTTTGCTGAAGTTTTAGCGGCTAATAATATTAAATCTTTTATATATTCATCGAGCGTACCAACTCCTTGCGTTATGAGCGCTACTCGAGATTTGCATAATGATTATGGAGTGATGATCACCGCATCTCACAATCCTTATTATTTTAACGGTATTAAAATTTTTACTAAAAACGGATATGACGCAGATGTTGCTTTTACTAATAAATTAGAATTATATGCTCGTAAAGTTAATTGCGTTAAGACTATGTCAAGTAATGAAGCCAAAAGAAATTGGCTCATCCAAGAATATTCGAATATTAATATGTACCTAGCACATATTAAGACTTTTATTGATCCTTCGATTAAGCAAAACAAATTAAAAGTAATTTATAATAATATGTGTGGAGTTGGTAAAGTTGGTCTCATCCCACTTAGTAAATATTATAAGATTTGTAAATTTGATGTTATTCATAGTGAACACGATGCATTTTTTAACTTTAATCTACCGAATCCCACTCATGAAGCATTAATTGAGGATGAATTTATTGACCGTGTCATCGAGGGCGGATATGATGTCGGCTTAGCGACGGATAGTGATGGAGATAGATTAGGAGTTATTGATGAATTGGGGAATTATGTTTCGAATAATGAAATTCTTGCCTCTTTATATTATTACTTAATTAAATATCGTGGCTATGAAGGAGATATTGTTAAAAACTGCGCTACATCCATCATAGTGGATAAAGTGGCCTTTAAATTGGGCTTTAAATGTCACGAAGTCGATGTCGGTTTTAAAAATATTACTCATGGAATGGATGAATTTAACGCCTTATTGGGTGGAGAATCTTCTGGTGGATTAACAGCTAGAGGCTATTTATATGGTAAAGATAGCTGTTTTTCTTCAATGCTTTTTATGGAAATGATTATTAAACTTCATAAACCAGTTAGTGAAATCATTAATGATGTAAAAATTTTTGCGGATTATCATCATTCTTTTTTAGAAGACTTTATGCCATTAAGTGTTGATGTTAATAAAATCATAGAAAGATTAGATAAAAATCATCCTATTTTTTCAAAAAAAATTATTAAATATGAACATTATACTCGAAACTTTAAATACTATTTTGATAACGATTCATGGGTTTTAATCCGTTTATCTGGTACTGAACCAGCTTTTAGGATTTTTGCCGAGCTCGATAATGAAGGTGAAGCGCTAAAAACTATTTCAGAACTAAAAAAATATATTAATTCGTTGCAAGACAAAATTTTGGAGGAATAACGAGTGAAAAAAAGAAAAATAATTATTGCATCTATTTCTTTAATTACATGTTTAACTTTTGGGCTAAATGGTACTTTTGAAGGAGTTAAGGCCGAGAGTTCAAACAGCACATTTGAGTATGGTACCTTTTATAACAACGAAACAATTTTTAAAACTTTTTCTGATAATTGGGCGAGTTTAGAAAATCAATCGTTTGTTATTAATTCAAATTCAAATGTAAATTGGAAAATTAATAAAGCTCGACGTGCCTGGTCCACTAAACTTCAATTAATCAGTTATAATCCTGAGGGCACTGATGGGGCTAACGAAGCTAAAAAATGGTCTTTTACAAATAAAGAAACTTATCCTTGTGGAACTGATGAATACTATATTGCCCGTGCCGCTTTAAGCGAAAGTGAAATAAGTGACACTAGTACAATTTTAAATGGTTTATATACATTGGACTATATCGATGATATTGAATCAATTTATGCTTCGTGGGAGGCTGGAGAAGGTTTCTACGGCTATGTAAGAGTCCTTTATAAATTGAACGATTCATCTTGGCAATTATTAACATTTAATAACGGTGAAAATACAAAAAGCTTAAACAAAGGAGAAAATGAACTTTTGTGTAGTGGATCTCGATTGGCTAATTTAAAAGGTAAAAGCGCTCGATTTGCTATTGTTCATCTTGGCTTTTATTACACTCATATGAACTTTATTATGAAAAATATTGTAATTAATCGTAGCAATTCTATTGCTGACTATATGAATGTTTTGTCTTCTAAGGAGAATACATGTGCTTTAATTAATGACACGAGTAATTATTATGGTGATACATTTAATTTCTTAACTTCTGATTTAAATAGTGTCGATAAAACTGTTTTAGCTAATTATTCGATTACTTCATCTTATAGTTTCGAAACTGACGCTTTGGGATTATTAAATATTTATTTAAATTATGTTGGTAAATTACCTTTAAATTCGAATTTCATTATTAAGGATTCTTCTTTTAATGCCTATTTAATTGCTTTAGTCATTATGGCGGTTACTGTTAGCTTATCAATTGCTTCTATATGCTTGATTAACAAAAAAAGAAAAGGATTGATTAAATATTAATTAAAAAAATTTTTGTGACTCATTATAAACTCTCTTTTGTGGAATAGTGGACCCTCATCCACTATTTCTTTTTATTAATAATAAAGTAGTGGTAGAATTGTATCTAGAAAGCAGGACATATTATGGATATTAGATTAATTAGATTGCACACATTCTTAAATGAAGATAAAGAAAGAATATTAAAAGAAGATAATGAATTTATCGAAGATTTAAATGATGAATTATTAGATGATGATATTCTTCTTACTTATGAAAGTGACGATCCTGTTTTTGATATTGTTTATGTTGAGAGTGGTGGATGTGAAAATCAATTTGTGGATTTACTTCCTTCTTTAACTCCTCCAGTTATTTTATTAACGACTTCTAAAAATAATTCCCTTCCTGCTTGTTTTGAAATAAGAACTTATTTAGTTAAACACGATATTGAATCTGTTATATTGGTTGGTGCGAGTAATTCAGTGACAGGATTTATCAAACACTTAGCTCCATCTTTTAAAGCTGTTAAAGACATGAAAGATAAGAATTTAGGAGTGATTGGCAAACCTAGTGATTGGCTCATTGCTAGTACTGTTGATTATTCTTTAGTGAAAAAGAAATTTTCAATCAATTTAATCGATATTCCGATGGAAGAATTATATGAAGAAATCGATAAAAAAGAACTCGTTTCTTATATTCCTCATCTTGATAAAATTGAAGAAAAATTTGAAAATAAAGAA
>CAVDWX010000068.1:0-2539 GCA_963612735.1 Gemmiger formicilis
AATCTTTAATCATCTATCCGCTTGGCTCATCTAATCCAAAAAGCCAAGCGGTGGACAGTGATTATTTGTTATCTTGTGATTTCTGCCCTGAAGCAACACAACCCCTCAACCAAACGAGTGGCGCCAACCGCTAATTAGGAATAGCCACTCTTTTTGCTGTTGCGGTGGCGATAAGAAGTTTTGCTCCAGCTCTAAATGATGGATGATCTATAATAGAAGCATGAAGAAAATGACGTACGAAGAATTCTTGAAAGCAATAGAGGAAAATTCACACAATCCACTTACATTGGGTCTGAATCGCGCGGTGAGTGGAAAAGTGCCGATGCCGAAAGAATTAGCGACCTTTCTAAAAAACTGTTACGAGAAGAATATGACGCCAACGGAAGTTGTATTGGATTGGATGTAATTCTCGATGATTCATCTAGTGATTAAATGGTGCTAGTTTTGCTTATTGGTTGATTTGTACCAAGGAAAATACTAATTAAAATTACACCCACAAAATGCTATTATAATTCTTAGACATGATGAATTACCCAGAAATGCTTAAACAACCACATATTCTCAAAGTCTCTGTTGTCACCGTAAATAGATGGGAAAACGGACATTTTGAGCCAACAATCAAATGCAAAAGAGAACTTAATAAGTTGTTTAGGAAGGCAAAGATGGGGGAGGAATAGATTAATGGCAGTAAAAAAAGAAAAGAAACAAAAACCTTTAGAACAAGTTTTGATGGAATCATGTAATAAGCTTCGCTCGAATATGAGTGGAATCAATTATATGTATTTCGTTATGGGACTTGTTTTCCTTAAATTTGCATCACTGAAATTTGAAAAGCGAAGAGAAGAATTACTTAAATCAGATGATTCTTTTGCGGTCGATATGCCTTCGTTTTATGCTGAGAAAAATATCTTCTACATCGTTGAAAAAGCAAGATGGACATATATAAAAGACCACGCTAAAGATGCACGCATTGGCTTAATTATTGATGAGGCATTACAAGAACTTGAAAATTCCAATGAACAATTAAAAGGCGCTTTGCCAATTGGCACATATGGAAAATCTACTCTTCCTCCATCTAATTTCGCTTCACTTATAAATGAGATTGATAAGATTCGTGAAGACGAAGAACATCCGATGAACGATTTAATCGGTAAGACTTATCAATATATGCTTAATGCATTTGCTATTAAAACTGCTGACGAAAAAGGCGAATTCTATACTCCAGATAATATTGTTGATTTAATTACGACACTTATCGAACCATATAAAGGCAAAGTTTATGATCCTTGTTGTGGCAGTGGCGGAATGTTTGTCCAATCATATAAATTTGTTGAAGCTCATAAAGGTAATATCAATTCCATTTCAATCTACGGACAAGAATCTAATCCTGATACCTGGAAGTTAGCTAAGATGAATTTAGGTATTAGAGGTATTCCTGCTAATCTAGGAAGAAAAGAAGCGGATACTTTTAGTGATGATCAACACAAGAATGAAAAATTTGATTTCATTATTGCTAATCCTCCATTTAATTTAAAAGACTGGAGAGGTGAAAAAGAACTTGTTGATGATTATCGTTGGGCTGGATATGGTTTACCTCCTGTATCTAACGCTAATTATGCATGGATTCTTCATATGCTTTCTAAATTATCACTTAATGGGGTTGCAGGATTCCTTCTTGCTAATGGTGCACTAGGTGATGGTGACACTACTGAAATTAGAAAAAATCTTATTAAAAATGGAAAAATAGAAGCTATTATCATTCTTCCTCGAGAGATGTTTTATTACACTGATATATCCGTTACTTTATGGATTATGAGTAACAATAAAAAGTCTAGAAAAGTTTTACAAGATAACAAAGAAGTAACACTTAGAGATAGAACCAATGAAGTCTTATTTATGGACCTTAGAAGAATGGGGCATAAATCAAGTGAAGGATATATTGAATTAGATGAAGCCGATAGAAAATTAGTTAAAAAGACGCTTAATGCTTGGCAATCACCTGATTGGAAAGTTTTATATAAAGATGTTCCTGAATTTTGCCAAAGCTCTACAATCGATGAAATTAGAAATGGTGTAACTGATAAGAAGCAAAAAGAAAACGGAACAAACATTAACCTAAGTGATAATCAATCACAATGGTCTTTAGTTCCATCTAAATATATTGAATTTATTGATCATGATTTAGAAATTGATTTTCCTAAAGAAATGGCTCGTATTCAAAACGAAATGAAAGAACTTCTTAAAGAAGAAAAAGAATCACAAAAGCAACTTGAAGATGCATTTAGAGGAATCGGATATGGCATTGAGTAGGCTTGGTGATTTCATCGAATTAGTGGATGTTAGAAACGAAGATAATTTATTTAATACCGATTCTTTAAAAGGGATTTCAATAAATAAAATTTTAATTCCAACAAAGGCCGATACTAGTAATCTAAATTTAAGAAATTATAAGGTCGTTAAACATAACTGGTTTACTTATTGCACAGTTACATCACGTAATGGGAATAAGATTAGTATAGCTTATAACGAAGGAATCGAT
>CAVDWX010000069.1:0-6277 GCA_963612735.1 Gemmiger formicilis
CATTAGGTCCGAATAAAATTGGTTTGAGTTCAGCGTTAATATCTAATATTGAATCATTACGAAGTGTATATTCTTTTCCCTTCTTTATAAAAATACTCTCTAACAACAAACACTTAAGTTTATTAAAATCAGAACAATTTGAAATTAGTCTATCAGAAAACTCGTAAGAAAAACTTTTAGTAACAATACAAGTTAAATCAATTGAAAGTCTATCCACAGCAATAAATTAGGCCACTAATTGGCTTCCCCATTTATCAATATATGAATAAATAACATCCCAAGTAATTAAGCCTTTACCAATAGAGACACCTAAATATTTACAAGGTAAAGCACAATATACTTCGTAAGAAAAATAATCTACAAAATATGAATAATCTAATAAACCATATTTATCAATATCAGCTTGTTTCTTAATTGGATCAAATCTTAATGTATCTTTTTCGTATTCAAAGATATTAAATAAACCAGATAGTCCTCCGGCCATAGATAGCATATTATCGGATATTATATTTAAATTATTAGCGGTAGCTGGTGAACATACCTTTGTATATTCTTGATGAATATTAACGCTTACTAAATTAGTTGATTTAATGCCTAATTTATGACAAGAAGAATCAACTTCCACAAATTCATGTCCAATATAATCTTGATAATTATCTTGTCTTATATAAACATATTTATTTAAAGTTAAATCAAAATAACCGTGTTCATATACTAAATCAGTTTTATTACCATCGCTAAAATATAAAGAGACAACATTATGCAAAGCTGCTTGTTGATTGACATGATCATTAAATAGTACTTTAGAACTTTCAAATTGACCAGTTTCATGATTGAAGGTCATAACACTATCACCAGATTTTAAATCACCAGCATTAGCGTAACACCCATCCGACATCAAGATTTGAGAGGTTGGAAGAAGGCAAGGATCATAACTTGATTGCGCATAATAATTAAGGCCAAAACAAGATAAAAAATTACCATCACTATCATAAGTAACGCCGGTTTCTAATCCACTAATTTTTAGTTTTTTTGCTTTTATATCCATTATTATAGTACTTTCTTTATTTTTAAATTTAACTTCCAAAAAAACCATATAATTTAGTTTTTCTTCATTATCTTTACGGGCCTCTAGACTGAATGAAAGAGCACCATAATTATCTACAGAAAACTTACTTATTCCAGCATTTTTAGCATCAGTATTGAGAGAAGTATAAACATTTCTATTTGCACAAATACCCCAACAATATTCAATAGAATCAAACTCAAAATAGTCGCTAAAAGGCTTATAAGATTCATCTTGTTCATATATGACTTTTTGTTTATTTGCATACCAATTAATCTCAACTTTTGATGAAAAAGGTTTATTATTTTCACTAGAATAACATGACGCGCTCTCACTGCCATCATTATCATTTTTATCTTTAATAACTATACCCAATTCAATAAATTTTGAAGTAAGATTTATCGAAGCAGTAATAGGTTCTTTATCGCTGTCATTAAAAGATAAAGTTGCGGTGATTGTATATATAATATCAGATGGGTCACCACTCAACATTTTATTAGCAGGAGCATGAAACGTTACTTCTTGCCCATTTACACTACTAAAAGAAGCTCCTTTGATTTCACTTGTACTATCAACATTAGTTTTGAAGCTCCAAGAAAATGTCACATTAGAAATAGAGGAACTATTAAAAGGGGAAGGAAGAGCTTTTAAAGAAAAATCGCCATCTTGTCCAGGTTCACTATTATACACTTCATTTAATTCAACAACCGAAAGAAAATAGATATCATAATCAGACAAATCGTCTTCTCCTTGAACATTCCAATAATGATCGTTACTATCACTCGATATAGTTTCATTAGAAGAACCATAACATGTATTTTTAACTAGCTCTACAGTAGTGATTGTATCATCAACCTTTGTCTGCCCAGACGAACATTGTTCACTTGAATCATAAATAGCCTTAGAATTATCTACTTCGTTTAATGTATCTTTTACATTTACAAAACTTAAAAAAGCATTGGTGGAAGACGTTTGAAATAAACCAGATGAATATTCCGCTGAAAGGCACCCATTAACAAGGCAAATTGCATCATCATTTGATTCGTAATCAATCACTCCACTCACTCCTTTTAAATATGGACCGATATCATCAATATTTGAACTTTTTGAACTATAAATATCTTTTACAGTTTGTTGACTATAGACCGCAATCCCAGGAAGTTGCATCCTATATCCATCTTCAATTGTCATATTCGAGCCAGGTAGTAATTTTATTTTTTGTTCATTAGAAACAAGCATCCCTTTTTCAAATAGAATGGAATAATAACATGAAATAGGAAAATAACATGGTTTTGTATTAATAGAAAAAGTTGATCCAAAAACAATGACCAATTCAAGAGAATTTAAATTAAAATTCCCTCTAACAAAATCTAAATTTTGGCTTGGCATCGATAAATTCGATTGATAATAACATCTAATATAAAAATCTGAAGATTCAAGTAAATAATAGTCATTATCGCCTATTAAATTTACATAGCAATGATTGTGCCTTTCAGGATTATGGGTCCATAAGTCCGCTACTCCATAAACGAAATTTTTCTCCATTCCTATAGATACATCTGTAATATTAGGCAAGTAAAACCGATTGAATGGAGACCCTTCAAATTTAGGATAAAATTTAAAAAAATTGTTACCACCTCTATGCTCAACAACTATAAATGGCAAGTAAACTTTAGAGCCTTCGCGGAATTGGATAGGTTCATTATTTTCATTTTCTTCCGATAGTGTCTCAGTTATATCTTTATTAGATTTAGTAATTGACTTTTTTTTCACATTTTTTAATAGCTTAGATGATTCTTCTTTGCTTCCAACAATATATCCAAAGCAAGTTAAAGTGCCATTATTGATAATTTTCGAATCCGCTGACAATTTTAATTCAGCGAAGGTTATAATATGTCCCGCAATAGAAGAACCGCCAGATCCTCCACTTTGCTTACCACCTATTTTTAAAGCACCACCCTTTTCAATTGCTATTGTTTGATTCTCTGCAAGAGTAATGCTCATAGTGCAGCCAACATAATCATAATAGTTGCGTTTCTCGTCATTTACTTCAATAGATGTTAATTCAGGTTCTTCAGACAATATTTTATTATGTATAGAAGAGTAAACGCTCGTATCTGTACTAAATAAATTCCCACTATCAAACAATTCTTTTTCTGAAACTTGATTATCTGGAAAAGAGGCATATTGATTGTCATCTACCGTCTTAAAATGATTATCTCCTCCAACAACTCTATAAAGATATTGTTTACTATCGTTAGGATTTCGTTCATCAACATCATATCCTAGATTAAGAGTCACTCCTGACTTAATAGTTATATTCTTTTTAATGGTTGCTTTTCGACATTCAGTTCGAGATCTAGGAAAAACAATAACATCAACGTTTGATTGGGAAATAGTTTCGTCACTAACTACTTGATTTGCGGATTCAACTGCTAATTCAATAGATAAAAAATATTTAGTTTCTTTAATAGTAACCCCGTCATCTTCGTATAAATTATAAAAACATAGCGGAGTAACTTCGTCAACATCCGCACTATCTTCAGTTGTTTTAGGATAATATACATTCCATGCCGCTAAGGTGGTTGGAATAGAACCAACAAAAACGAGTACAAATAAAATAGATAATAAAAAAGGTTGTAATATTTTCTTCATATTAATTACATTCTCCAGGAGTTACAGAAACTTTAAAATTTATATCTTCACTAGCGGGATACTCTGTCCCATCTATATGCTTAATAACAATTTTGAAACTAAATGATATGGAATCAATTGATATACCCGGTGTTTTTTCGTTACGTGTAATATTAATAATTTCTTCATTTTTGCTGTAATTAAAATATGTAGTATCGCCAACAAATTTAAATGTTGTAGAGTCACAAGTAAAATATGTGTCATTAATGCTAAACTTAAAAGTAAGAGACATCTTTTCATTATTTTTAAATGAATCAATAGCTAGTCTTGAATTAATAGCGTTAATAGAACAAGTCCCACTAGTGTATGTATATGTATCTACATAAGTATCTAAAGTATAGGTTTTATTATCTTCAATAACTTGAGTGGTCCCAGGAAAGCCACACCCAGGATAATATTCAATTTTATTAAGTTTTAAAGTAAGACAATCTAATCCGCTGATGACATTATCAGCGTTAATGTTAACATTAGGAGTGGTAACGTCTCCCCCACTTACAACCCAACTAGAAAATCCAACAGAGAATAACGGGATAGTGGCTAAAAATAGTAACCCCCCCCCGTGAGTTTTTTATTGAATTTAAGATGTCTAGCTTTGCTTTTCATGCTGTGCTTATTATAAGCCCATAAATTAAAGTCATTACTTTTATTAAAAATAAAGACGAAAATAAGAAATGAATAAATCGATAAATTTTGAAACTTAATACGTTAAATAAAAGTAGTTGACAAGAATTTTAATTATCTTATTTAGTGGAGAATTTATTAATAAAAGAAGTAATCTCCTCCATAGTTAATCCACCATCTAATAAATATCTAGTAGCGCTATCGACATAGCTGGATTTAATTAAGATATCTTTATCTACTTCATCTAAAAGATATTCCACAAATGAATCAAAATATAAATTAACAACAGCGTTATATTTATCTAGGCTTAGCTCTTCACTAATCTTGTAATAATTATAATAAGTGGTCATATAATCTAGACACATCTCTTCATATGTTGCCCCTAATAAAGCTTCGATGAGTAAACAGACAAATCCAGTTCGATCCTTCCCTTCCATGCAGTGGATATAATAGGGAGCGTCATGACTAAGCATGAATCTAATGCCTTTAACCACTGCTTCTTTATATGAAGAAGTGGTATACCCTGATCCCATATTTAAATAGATGAGATTATCATTTTCATAGATATTTTTAGCGTAGTTAGAACTAAAATCTTCTTCTAATAAATAATTATTGATATCATCAAGAGAATCCGCTAAGTCGATAATGGTTTTAATATCATTTTCTTTTAATAAATTATCGACGACTTTCGCTCTATTTCGGCTATTGTCTAACGGAGATGCTCCTCGATAGATGAGATTATCTATTAAATTGCCACCTTTAAGGCTTCTAAAATTAGCAAATTCAACCTCATTATCATAATCATTAATATCTAATGAATAGGATTGACCTAATGCCTCTTGCGTGGCTTTATATTTCCCTTTCTTGTTCATTTTGATGGTTACGGTTTTAGTTTCAAATTTATCGATATTAGCTTCGCTCCATATTCCAATATTATTTAAGGTAATTAAAAGATTATTACTAGAAGGATAACTAACGACTACAGGTTCACCGTTTCTCACATAATACCCATTAAAATAGGGAACATCTTTTAAAGAATAATGAGAAGAAAAATAAACACTAACACTATCGCCTAAAGAAAAACCTAAATCCATAAAGTCTTGATTAGAGATGTCCACTACCGTAGCGTTAAATTTTTCATCTTTAAAAATAGGACAATTTTTTAATGTCGCATCGCTACTACAAGAGCAGAGCGGTATTAATGAAATAAATAAGGTAATGTATTTCTTTTTCATATTCTTATTTTTAGCTAAAACATATCAAAAATCAAATTAGATTTTATGAAAAATAGATAAAAGAAAAATTTAAATATGATGATTTATAAAAACATTACTAGATATATTGGTGCTGTAATGAGATTACCTTCCTTTTTTAAGATGTTTTTAATGTTAAAACATATCTTTTTTTAATTTATAATTGCCATTTATATCGAGTAATCTTTGTAAAGCGCGATAATTAAATTGATCTTTGCCTGATTTAATTTCTATCGGTAATATCGATAAATTATCATAATCATTGATTAAAAAATCGACTTCGCCAACTTTTTTACTATCAAAATAATATAATTCATGTCCGTATGATATTAATTCCATTTTCATAATCATCTTTTAAATCAATCTCAATATAATATTCATATCTTTTTTTGCCTTTTCCCGAATGATAAATGATTTATCAATTTGTCTTGCACCGTAAACTATAAGCGCTCTTCCATCTTCTTTACTCTCATAAAAATCATTCAATACTTTTTCAATTTTCCTTCTAAACATATAACCAATAACCCCAATAAATTGTTTTTCCAAACAAAATAATTTAATCAGTAAATAGAGAAGATTGATTTATTTTTAATAAAATTATAAAAACGGGGTAATGAAAATGATAACTTACCATATCCTTCAT
>CAVDWX010000069.1:6287-20355 GCA_963612735.1 Gemmiger formicilis
CTTCATTATTAACTAAACCCTTTTTAATGAGCCTATCTCGATATATAGAAAAAGTCTTTTTATTCATCTTACTACTAGCTAATAAATCTTTAACATCATTTACCTCATTATTTTTAAAAGCCATTACTAAACGTCTATCATTACTGCTTAATTCTAACCACGTTTTATCATAAACATATTCCTTTAAATATTGGTCTAGTTCCACTAAAAGGTCGTCATTTATTTGATGGTAATTATTCTTAAACATAATGTATCCAATAACTTGATAGGCAAAAGCATAACCTTTGCTTAATTTGGCTAAGTCAATGGACACTTTTTCATCGACTTTTAAATAATTTTGATATGAATAAGCAATTGTATCTAAATTAAGTGGGGATAGATTAATCTTTGGACATCGATATAAAAATGTTAATGTCTTATCATTTTGAAGTTCATAAACATTTCTATATAACCCAGTAGCGAGTAAAAATATATCAAACTCTTCTCTTAATAATAATTGAAATGTCTGAGCAAATTGGCGAACATAATCATTTTTAGCAATTTCATCAACAAGGATAAGAAGCCTTTTATTTTTCTTTTTTAATTTGCTTAATAGTATTTCTAACAACGAAGTGACATTAGTAATTGGCTTATCCCCCTTAATAGAAAACGAAAGGCCTTGAAATGAAAAGCCAAAACTTTTACCGTCAAACAAACGATGGGCAAGACTATGATCATAAATTTTAGACGCTAATTGATCAAGCATATCATAAGATGGAATAAGCTCTACGACTAACCAATCATCATCATTTTTAAAATGGCTAGCAATATTAGATAACATCACAGTTTTTCCGCTCCCTCGTGGCCCAGTTATCATTAAAGCATTGAGATAAACTTCAGGTGCTGAAAAAGCATCAATAATAATATCTGATTGTTCAAGACGTTTGATGTAATTAATAGGTTTGACTCCAAACGAGATTTTGAATGGATTGATCATAGTTATTTTTAGACTCCTTTAGACTTTGATTTTTGTTTTAGACTTCTATAGACTTATTAGATTTTTTTAGACTTCATAAATATTTTTAATTTAATTAAGCCTTAAGTCAATAAATAAAACATTATTTACAATAAATACTTTAAATAAATGCGAGTAGCAAGGTAAAACATCTAAAAATGATTTATTCAAAATAAAAATAGATAACAATTTAATTCTTGATTAAATCAAAACTTATAAGCAAATAAATATTGATGTAGACTACTAAAATAAATATTATTTAGCTAACGCCATTTGGGTATCGATGAATGGTTTAGAAACGACATCGATAGGGTCCTTACAGTCATTATCAAGCCAATTGATTAAAACATTATATAAAGCACCAGCCACAAAATAGGCGATGTATTTATCTAATTTAACAGGAAGGTTAGTTAAAAATTCATTGGATAAAAATTTTAATAATTCGGCTTCTAAACCTGCTTTTTTTAGACATTTATTAGCTTTAATATTAGCTTTAAAGAATAAAAATAAGCTTAAGATAATTAATTCATAATTTGTCGAGCCATCTAAATTAGATAAAGAAATTTGTTTAATAAAATTATCTTTAGTCATGGTAAAGAAGCGAAGAACGATATCTTCTTTAGAAGAAAAATGGCGATAATATGTGACTCGCGATAAACCAGCTTTATTAACGATATCGGTAATAGATATATCTTGATAATCCTTTTTTTCTAATAAATCAAATAATGCATTAGTAATCTTGCTATCAATATTAGTGGCCATATATTTATACTCCTTAAATAAATAATAAATGTATCATTTATGACATTATCTTAATACTTGAATGCAAAATTAGCAATATATTAAATATTTTTGTAATATTATCTATATTAGTTTGAAACATAATTAACTAAATTGTAAACAATGATATATCATATTCATTAATTCATATGACAAAATGAAAAGAAGTTGAAAAAGTGTTAGTTATCCACAATCACGCGGGGTGTAAAAGTAGCTTTTATGAGTCTAATAGAGTAAGAGCGTTTAATATTGCTACAAATAAAAATGGAGGGGGCAACATGCTTTTGTTACCCTCCCCGTTTGAATGTAAAGAACCTATTTTTTAAAGCCAATCATCGTCATCATCATCAGTCTTTTCATAAGGCTTGATATGAGTTTCATATAGCTCATCATAACGAGAAACATAATTTTTTAATTTGCTATAGAATTTACCAATAAAGGTATTAAATTCAGCGGCCATTTCTTTTTTTGTTTCTACATCATAATCACCATCTAAAATATCCGCGACAATGCGATTAGAAGATAGAAGTACTGACTTCATATATCCTCCAAAAGCATGAGTGGCATAATAGTTGACTTTAGCAATAGAAAGTAAGAAATCATCAACTTTATCTTGGCTGACAAAGTTAACAAAACTAGTGTTACCAGAATTAATATTGGTATTATATTTATAATTTAAAGTAGCAATTAAAGTTACATAAGGAGTGAGTTTATCTAATGTGTATTGATCGCTTACTTCAAAATAATATAATTCATCCGCTATTTTATTAAACTTCGCGGTAAATCTATCGATATAAGCATTCATTAATTCCGCGAATGTATTTTTAAATTTAGTAACATCATCGTTTTCGTTAACATAACTGCAAGAAGTGTTATATAAATTCTTCATGCTCTTGACATATGTAACAAAATCATCATCGCTTAATTCATCCGCATTTTTATATTCAAAAGCATTAACTTTATCAACGACATTTTTATTAAATTTCTCAAGTTCCAATTCTTGACGTTGAGCAATGTAATTAGGAATAATTGTTGCGTCTAAATTATTGATATAGCCGATTTGAACATCATCAAAATCTTTATAATAGTTATTTAACTTGCTTAAATTAGTTTTTACATCAGAGCACTTGCTCATGAAGTCATTAACGTTATTTAACTTAGTAGTATAAGTTTTAAGTAGCGCTGATGGTTTTCCACTTGCTTTTAATAAGGTGTCCACCATCAACTTAGTGGCACTATCTAGAGATTGATATTGAGAATCTAAAGCCTCAACCTTAGCTTTATAATCATCATTTATCTCATAATAACTAGATAAAGTATTATAAGTATCCACTAATTCGTTAGCGGATTTTTGATTGGCTTTAATAGTGTTGAAATCAAAATCAGTAGAATGAGCTTCATAATCTTTAAGCGTCAAATTGAGCAAATTAATAATATTAAATTGATCTAATGTTTCATCGGTATAAGCAAATTTAGAAGTGGTTGGAATTTGATAAGCCGTAACCACTAACGAAGGATAAGTACCATCAAATGGAATATTTAAAGCAATTCCTTCAATAGGATAGTCAAATCCAAAACTGCTTAAGGTTGATGCCGCAACTTGTCCACCATTATCGATTAAAAAATCGGTAATCGCGCCATATCCTTGTAAAGTATTAATGGTTTGATTGATAAAATCTTTATCAAGCGAGATAACAATACCTTCATTTAATACATCGAATTTTACTAAAGAAAGAATACTAGTAGAAGCAAAAGAGGTAGCACTTTCACTAAAGGCGTGGCGTTTTGCCTTTTTATTTAAAACGTTTGTAAGTGTAGGTCTAAGATCTATTTCGTGATAATATTTGATATTTTTAGTTTCGCTTTCATCATCATTAGTGGTGACATCATAAATAGTAAAGGAGAGAATTCCACCTTCTAAAGAAACATAAACTTTAGAACAATATAAAGCTGGAACATAGAAAGGAACATCATCTCGAGAAGCCATTTGTTTGAAATAAAAAGATAGTCCAGCATTATCGGTGACAGTAAAGGTTCCATTCATTTCTAATGCGTCAAAAATATTGGTTTCTAGCGTATTGTATTTGACTGAAAAATCAAATGTATTTCCGCTTAATGTTGTCATTCCAGATAACACACCAGCGTCTAAAGATAATCCAGCGTTAAATGAGATTTCGCTGACATATTCTTTTAAATCAGGAAGGATAAATAATTCGTCTTGATATAAGAAATTTGTTCCACATGCGTACGTGTTATTAAGATAAGAATTAATATATATACCAGCAATGTGGTTATTAGTAACATATAGATCAGCGCTTAAAGAAAGCTTATCGTCGGTGCCAATAATGTTAAAACTAGATAAAAGATTAGTTAAGAAGTTAATACCTGCTTCTTTTAAAGAAATACGATATGTATTAACCTTATCTTCAACTTTGCTCACTTCCACATAATCAAATAAGGTAGCGATATCAAAGCTATCTCCACTTGGTGTTACTTCACTTTCTTCAATTGGTAAAGCAAATTTAAGTTTATAGCCTAATAAATCAACATATAAATTAGATTCATGATATAAGACGTTAACATCTCCATTAACAAGGGAGAAAGTTAAAGAAGCATCGATTAAATCTTCAATGTTTTTGCCTAATAATAATTTAGTTAAATCAGCTTTGAATCTTAATTTAAGTGGTAATTGATAATCATTGATTAATAATTTACCAGATAAAGCCACACCGTTTTTAAAATCAGAATTGATTAAAGCATTAACTAAAGTTGAAACATGTTCATTATCTCCATCGATATCGACATCGATATCATCAACTTTCGTAGGAGTTTCATTAATGGCTGCGTTAAATTTATCAGCATCAGGAATAGTGAGTGCACTATTGAAGCTAGAGAAAGTAGCGCTACATTCTTCGCTGACGGTCGTATTGCCTAAAATAGCAACATTGACCTTGTATTTAGCGGTGTAACTATAAGAAATAGGGGTGTAATCGCTTTTAACAGTGATACTGAATTGAGTATGATCGGTGAATTCGGGATAAGACTTAAGTCCACCAAAAGCTTTAGTTTGATAAATTAATGAAGCATTGGCTTTATCCTTATCTAAGACTAATCGATAAGTATAAGTATCATCGTTATTTTTAGAAGCGAGTTCCGCATATAAAATAGTTTCTTGGTTAAAGATTTGACCACTTAATAATTTATTAGGTGAAACCCCATATACCGCGACATAGTCGCTTAGCGTGGCGTTTTTGATTTCACCTTTCTTATTTCGATATGCCACTTTATCATTTTTATATAAAGCTTCATGCTCTACAGATGCCCAAGTACTCTTCGAATAAGAATAGGTATAATATTCATCATTATTCTTATACATGGTAGAGGTGCTATCTTGTTTATTTAAACCACCAGCAGCAACGATATGATTGGTTGATGATTTAGAATAAGTGGTATATGAATCGAGTTTGCCTAAGGAAGCAAAGATGACTTCTTTAACATCTTTAACATCCTCAATTTTAGTTTTCATGGATGTAATAACCGTATCTTTTCCAGCACTGACATTAGGAACTTTAGTGTCCGTACAAGAAGTAAGTAATAAGGTTAAACCCAAAGTGGCTAGGCCTAATTTTGATAATTTGTTCTTATTTTTCATATGAAATCCTTCTTTTTGTTTTTTCGCTTCTATATCTTGTCTAAATTAAAAATGTAATGCAACTTTTAATTATTTAAAAATAGGCATAGATGTAACAAAACACATTATGTGTAACAAATGAAAATTTAAAAAACAAACGTATAATATATAAAAGTAGAATTTTAATTAAATAAGGCTTGATAACGTAATCTAAGAATTGTTTTTAAAAACTGGCGATATTTTTCACTAGCGGATTTTACCCCATCTATTAATTCATCGATAGCGGTAAAATCAATCTTCTTTTTAAGTCTTTCAATGGCTTGATCGCATTCTTTATATTTATGAGACTTAATAAATTCATAATAATTAATTCTTTGACCGTTAAGCCTTAAAGCGGAAGTGGGAATATTATAAATACGAGCGTTCATCTCTACTTTATCTTTAAAGCATTTATCAATCGTTACATCATCTATTTGAGGATATAAAGAAGAACCACAATCAAAAATAGGGGCTAATTTTACTTGATTTGTCTTTTGATTATATAAATATCCCCAGTTGCCGTTATGTCTGTCCCAGTTGCCTATAAAAGCATCAATGACAAACATATCCCAAAAATAAGAAGAAAGAATAACAGGGTCGAATGGTTTCTGATTTTCAATCGTCTCTAAAATATCATCGAGTTCTGTACCGTATCCATTAGAAGAAGAATCAATAATTTGATTTTTTAAAGAAGCAAAATCTTTTAAAACAAAATCATCAGTTTCAAAATCTTTACAGGCAACGGCAATTCTATTTATTCCTTTATGTAAATAATAGCCAAGGATTGTCTCTTGAGAAGGAAAACCGAGCATATTAAAAATATGTGATCCTAAATATTCGCAAAAACAAGAATTGATATAACTTAAATTTGTATTTTTATGAGGATGAATAGGTAGTTTAAGCATATATAATTCGTTATCAATAACGACACATAATTTGTTCCCATTTGCTCCACCATAAGACTTAAATCTTTGAGGCAAATTAGTAAAATCTATTAATTCCATATTAATCTTCACACCAAATATATTTGTCTCTTAAATAAGTGGCATGTTCATGGCTGATGACGTGTTCCACTTCAAAGACATTGATATCGCTCATCACTTCATCATAATAGCAATCTAAAAGATGATTATTCCAATATCTACCATCGCTCAATCTTTTAATTCCTCTTTTTAAATCCATAGGCATATTTTCTTCATAATACGAATTATAAGGAACGGGTTTAAGATTGAGTAAGTTTTGTTTCGATATATTGTAAACGCTAGCAAGTGAAGATAAAAAGTCATCACTACAATCTTTTAATCTCTTTTTGCCATAGATAACATTTTTAATAGAACTAAAAGAAACACCCATCAGTTTTGATAAGTGATTTATACTAATCTTCTTTTTAAGAAAAACATTATAAATTGTCATATCTTCTTACCAATATAAATATAGCGAAAAACAAGCAAAAAGTAAAGTGAGAGCAAGTCGAAGATAATGATTGCAATTGCCATGACTTTTCCATAATATATATGAGGAAAAAAATGCATTTATCAAATTAAAAATAAGAAAAATATAAGGAGAATCATTATGCCTAAGGTTTTTGGCTGGGAACATTTAACATTCATGTCTATTTATCTACTATTTGGAGTAGCTTTATTAATAATTGCTAAAAAATATATTAAAGAGGAAAAAGGACAAATCATCTTCATCAAGTCATTAGCGGTAGCCACACTAATATGCAATATTCTCACCCGTATTGGTGTAGGTATGACTTATGGATGGGTCACTTTCTTTCCTTCGACTGTCTGTTCCTTAACTAGTTTTTCACTCCCCTTAGTGGTCATCTTTGGTAAAAAGAATTTAAATGTTTACCACGGCTTATGGTATATCGCTATAGTGGGAGGGATTGGTTCCACTCTTTATCCTGATTATATAGGTCAAAACGCTTCCATCTTTTTCTTACCCACAATTTGTTCATTATTGCATCACGCCTTTATCGTATTACTTTCTATTAGTATGATTATGTTCAATTGGTTTAGACCCTCGATTAGAAAATGGTATTATTTCCCATTGGTTTTCTCTTGCTATATCACAGTTGGAACATTTGCTCTTCATGTTTTAAAGATAGAAAACGCGATGAGTATTACAGTCCCACTTATTGAAGGAACGCCAATCAATTGCTGGTTCATCTTAGGAGTAGGTACCGCTTTAGAAGTATCCGCTGTTGGTCTATACGAGATAGTTCACCACTACTACGTTAAAAGAAAAAGAACTCAAGTGAGTTACTAAGTCCTATTGCATTACAAAAAGTCATTCAATCATCAATTGAAATTACCTTTTAATACGCTTGAAATTGCAGAGCCATTAAAAGTTAACGCGAAATTATGTGTTAAATTATTATCTAACAGGAAATTATGTGTTAAAACGTGTTAAACAAAAAAACATGATGATTTTAAACGGTTCATCATGTCTTTTACATCAATTAGTTAACTAATGGACCAGGATAGCCTTCAGTAAATTTAATGAGTTCCAATCTCCATTCGACATCGCCACTTTCGATATCTTCTTGCGAATAATGATCTTTTAAAAATTTATCTAATTTAAGGGCTTCACGATTGCCTTCTTTAACCGACATATCAAGTGCTTTTAAGAAAGTCTCTTCACTCCCATTAAAAAGCAAAAAATGACAAATGGAATATAGTTTTTTGCCGTGAAGCAAAGGCAATACATCATCAATTAAAGTAGAAGCTTCTTCCCTTTTGTTTTTCTTAACTAAATAATAAGCATAATCGATTTTAACTTGTTTATTCGCGTTTAAATTATCTAATAAGAATTTGACATCATCATCAGTTAATTCGACATTATCTTTTAATTTTTTTTCAATATGAATAAGGGTAAGAAACTTGTTCATCATAAAACCTCCATATACGCAAAGAAATAAATTAAGAAGAGAATAAATAGGATGTTCTTAATGTTTTCCTTACAACATAAATTTACAAAAAATAAATCCAATTTACAATGTTTAACTTTGCCTGCGTTTTTTTACATTTTATCTAGACTTTTTATTGATTTAAATAAAACTATGATACCATCGACAATAAATTATAATTTTCACCTTTTAGAAAGCGATGAAAAATTCGATAAAAAAATGTGCTTGCAATAATCAAACACAAACACATTTTATTTTATTTAAATTAGTGATTACATCAATTTCTTGAAAAGATTAACCACTTCTTCATGATTTGCTTCTTTAGGATTACCAGGATAGCAAGCATCTTTTAAAGCGTCCGAAGCTAATGAATCTAAATCAGAGGCTAAAATCTTTTCACATTTAGTGGGAATACCAACATCGCTAGATAATTTCTTAACAGCGTCGATTGCCGCTTGTGTATATTCTTCAAGGCTCATGCCGTCAGTATTTACACCAAGCGCTTCAGCGATATCTTTATATTTTTTACCACTGACGGAAGCATTGAATTCCATTGCGATTGGTAAAAGCATAGCGCAAGCGACTCCGTGAGGAATGTCATAATACGCTGATAGGGTGTGAGCCATTGCGTGATCAATTCCTAAACCGACATTACTAAATCCCATTCCAGCAATGTATTGACCAAGTGCCATTCCTTCTCTTCCATCGGGGTCATTATTGACAGCTTTTCTTAAATTCTTGCCGATGATTTCAATGGCTTTGAGATGGAACATATCGGACATTTCCCAAGCACCACGAGTGATATAACCTTCAATCGCGTGAGTTAAAGCATCCATTCCTGTCGCCGCGGTTAAACCTTTTGGCATGGTTGACATCATATCAGGGTCAACAACGGCAATAATAGGCATATCGTGAGGGTCAACACAGACAAATTTACGTTTCTTTTCAACATCAGTGATGACGTAATTGATGGTAACTTCCGCGGCTGTTCCGGCAGTCGTAGCAACAGCAATAATCGGTAAGCACGGCTTTTTAGTGGGGGCAACGCCTTCTAAACTTCTCACATCTTCAAATTCGGGATTAATAATAATAATTCCAATTGCTTTAGAGGTATCCATTGATGAACCTCCACCGATGGCGATGATAAAATCAGCGTGAGCTTCTTTACAAGCCTTGACGCCACTGGTGACGTTTTCTATCGTTGGATTAGGTTTAATATTAGAATATATTTCATATTCCACCCCGCCTTTATCGAGTAAATCGGTTACTTTTTTAGTAACGCCAAATTTAAGTAAGTCAGGATCACTACAAACTAAAGCTTTTTTAAAACCCCTTGCTTTAATTTCGGGGACGATGCATTCAATGGCTCCATGTCCATGATATGAAGTTTCATTGAGAATAAATCTATTTGGCATATTTATATCCTCCATATATGTCAATTTAATTATATCAAATTAAAAACTTCAAAAAATTAAGATATTGCACAATTAAAATTAAGGTTAGAATAGGTTCTATAATAAAAAATACATCTTCCTTTAAAGAAGAAATATTTCCATTTTTATATATAAGTTAGGCTTTAATTATTATTGCCTTTATCCTTTTTATTAATAATAATGGTGATAATTCCCCATAAAATAAAACCACCCACTAGTGTCCAAATACTAATATAAATATCTGTTGGTATTTCAAAAGAAAGAAAATGTTCCCCTTTAATTAAGGAGGCAAAGCAATCGATGAGCCACATCAAAGTAGAAGCTCCATAGATAATTGCTAATATTTCTAGATGCCATCTTTTTTTATTTTTAAGAATTAGGAACAACATTAAAGAAAGGATCGTTAATCCTAAGGCGACTAAAAAATACATATAGTCTTATTCCTTAACGATGTTTAAAGCTTTTTTATTTCTTCTTTTATAAGAAATTAATTTAAAAATTCCAAGTCCAATCGCCCAAGTAAAGATAACGCTAAGCGACATCATAACCCCGACTGTTCCCATTTCATGAAGCATCGCGATGGTGTCACTTTTTGAAGACATCGCCGTAATAAAAGGGAAGAAAGGAGTGACTTCACCATGGATGACGTGTTCTCCTAAAAGAAGGAAAGATCCACCCCACAAACCGAGTTCTAAATAAGATAATTTTTTACTCCATTTAATGTTAGAAGTAGAATCATCATCTAATTTCACAATATTTTTATTTTCTTTATTAGCGACAACATGTTTAGCAACTGAGACTAGTGCTGCACTTGCCATACTTACTACAAAACAAGCCATAATTATTTACCTCGATTGATACATTACAAAAATAATTAATGAGTGTCAATATAAAATTATATTGAACGCATCTCAAATATTTAATTTTTCCGCTAAAAATTTATCTAATTTATAGCCTAATAATTTGATATTAGATAAAGAAGTAGCGATATTGATGCGAATAAAATTGATTCCTTCTTTTCCGTATATGCTTCCTGGAGAAACTTTAATTCCTTCTTCTTTATAAAATAATTCAACAAATTCATCATCGTTTTTAAAAAAGGAAGGTAATTTATACCAAAGTAAATACGTTCCACCACCATCATAAAGAATTAATCCATATTTCTTATCTAAATCTAAGGAAGATAAATAATCTTTATTTTTCTTTAGATATAGACGTAGTTCCTCATTATATTTTAATCCGTACTTCCAAGCTGCGATTGAAGCGTAAGGACCAAAAAAATTAGGTTCACCGACATCGTTTTTATATAATTCTTTTTCTATCGTATTTCTTATATCTTCATCATGAATGATGATTAAAGAAGACTGCATACCCGCAAGGTTAAAAGCTTTACTCGCGGAATTTAAAACGATGATCTTATGATAGATATCAAAATAATTGATGAGAGAATAATATTCTTTATCGATATCACTAATATCGCTATGAATCTCGTCGCTAATGAGTAAAACATTATATTTTTTCATTAGTGTCACTATTTTATCGAGTTCATCTCTTGAATATATATATCCTCCTGGATTATGAGGGTTACATAATATAAATAGCTTGATGTTTTCATTACTTAAAACATTTTCTAATAAAGGAAAATTGATTTCATATCGATTGTTATTATCAATAAATGGAAGAGAAATAATCTTTAAGTGATGATTATTTAAACAACTATAAAAGACATTATAAATAGGAGTAAACATCATCGCTTTATCTCCCTCTTTAGTGTAGCTATCTAAAATAGTATCTAAAGAAGCGATAACGGAAGTTGAAAATAACAAATCAGTTCGATAAATAATATTATTATGTCTTTTCTTTTGATAAGAGATAAAAGAAGCAAAAAATTCTTCATCGATATCAGTGTAGGTATAAGCTCTGATATCAATTCTATTTTTTAAAGCTGTTACAATCTCTGGTAGGACATTAAAATCCATATCCGCGACTGTTAAATTAAGTTCCCCTTCTTTTAAAGTGATAAAGCGAGAACTATTTGTTCCTTTTAAATTCGCGGTTATATCAAAATTATATTTCATCTGTAATAATTATTTTCACTTTACTGATATCGATATATTTTTCGTCTAATATCAACTCTTTGACGCCTTTAACCTCAATCCTTCCAGAATAAGGATTTTTAATTGAATCAACTATGCTTATAATTTTAGCTTCAATATTAGAAGAATATTCAAAACATAAATCCGAATCAAGCAACTGGCAATTGATTAATTTAACATTTTTCATATAACAAAGCCCTTGATGGGAGATGATTTGACAGTTGATAAAAGTAATATTTTCACTATTCCACCCAAGATATTCTCCGTGAATTAAAGAATTTTTAACTATGACATTAGAGCAATTCCAAAAAGCGTCTTTACTTTCTAATGTTGAATTTTCAATAACGATATCTTTTCCACCATCGAGAAAATAGTTACCGATGAGATGGAGATGTTCAATGTGAACATTTTCCGAATTCATCAATAAATAATCGCCGTTAATAGAAGAATTGATTATATGAACATTATGACAGTTCCATAACGTCTCACTAGCGTTAGGCATATTGACATTATTTAAATAAATATCACTCGCTCTTCTAAAAGTCTTGGGAGCTTCAATTAAAGAATCAGTAATTTTAATTTTATGAGTGTACCAAATCCCACTCCTAGCGTTATTAGTGAATCTAATATCATTACATATGATGTTATCTGCGTACCATAACGGATATTTCCAATCAAAAGAAGTATGACTAATTGATAAATTATTTGTCTCTTTAAGTGGAGATTCTCCGTAAAGAAATTGACAATCAATAATTTGTGCGTCCTTAATAGCAAATAAAGACCTTTCGCCCTCAAAAGATTGGTTTATATATTTCATAATTAATAGATTAAATCAAAATGAAGAAAATACCAAATCATTTGCGCATTAAAATTAAGATATAAATATCAATAAAGCTAGATAAATGGCTCAATAGAAATGACAAATTCTTTAAAGCGAGGCAAAGCAAATTCAAGTGTGCCATATGCTTTAGCCTCTAAATAGCCTTTATAAATCATTCTTGAACGATAATTATTAAAGTTAGAGATTTTCATCGATGTTTTTTTAATGATATCTCTTATCGAATTTTGTTCTGTTTTTGCTAATGCTAAACAAATCTTTTTTTCTATTTCTGTCATGCCTTTCCAAATAACGTTATAGCCATTAGTAAATAAATAATTATCCAATGATAAAAGTAGTTCATCATCGATAACATTTTTCTTCCTTTCAAAGCATATTTTGCCTATTATTTGATAAGCAAAAGCATATCCTTTTGTTAAAAGAGCAAGTTCATTAGCGGCTTTAGGAGTTGCTTTTAATTCTTTTTGATACATTTGTGAGATTGAAACTAAATTTAATGGATTTAAAACAATCTTAGGAGAACGAGCTAAAAAAGAGGCTCCTTTACTTGAAACAAGTGAATCGATATTTTCAAATAAACCAGTCATCAATAAGAAAAGAGGATAATCTTTACTAATTAAATGCCGATACAAATTAGCAAAATATTTTAATTTATTAGTGGAATTCACTTCATCAATTGAAATAAGAACACGCTTTTTTTGCTTTTTTAATATATCCAATAAATGTGGAATAGCACCTTCCGAAGAAAGAGACATTTGACTTTTTTTAATGTGAAATGTGATATATGGATGAGAGAAATCAATTGACCAATCAAGACCTAAGTTATATTTTTGCACTTCATCATAAAGTTGCTCCGCTAAAGAAGAAACAAAATCCCCTTGTGGATTAAGTGAAACAGTAATCCAATTAGAAAGTGTTTGAAGCTCTTTAATAACACTATTAAGCAAAACTGTTTTACCTGAACCTCTAATGCCAGTAATTATATAAGTAGCGGCACTAGTATCTTCATTAGTAAAATCAGTCATAATTTGCTCAAAGGCATCTTTTCTAAATACCAAACTTGAGGGAACAACACCATATAAAATATTAAAAGGATTTTTCATGCTACATCCTCCTTATTTTTATCATATTATGTATATTTGTGATTATTTAATAATCTTGTGTATATTTGTGTATATTAATCTAAATTATGTTTAATAAATGGATGATAATTCCAATAAAAAAGAAAAATAATTGAAAATCAAGAATAAACTAAATCTTTATTAAGGTTCATCTAACAAATTATTAAAAAGATAAGGAGATTAATATTCTTAAAGAGGCTATTTATGGAAATCTTCTTCTAC
>CAVDWX010000070.1:0-4647 GCA_963612735.1 Gemmiger formicilis
CAAATTGGTGAATGTTATTTTCCCCTATTTGGCTATATTTAGATTACCGCTATCACCAGTTTTGTTTTCGTTGGAATTCTCCAGGATTTTTCTCTTGTTAGCGAACGTCTTTCATTAAAACACTATGAGTATCGCACAAAAGGCGGTTTCATAAAGGCAATTCTTTCATTTTCTTGATAGCTAATTAACTACGTTTACTTAATAACTACGTCGTTTACCTCAAGATTTACCGCTAGGATTAAGTACATCTTCTAAGGTCACCTGCGTTCTTTCAATCTAACTGCTGAGCAGCGCCTCTTTTTGGACATACGAACCTAAAAATAGATTCTTATTGGAAATAAGTTTCGAAGTTATATCCAACTTGCCTAGAGAATTATGTACCTTAGAAAGTAATGCGACCATTTCCGCGTCCATTTCGATTTTGGGAAATGACGGCAACGGATTAGACTTATATGCTTTGTAGGTGGCAAAATCACCGAGTGCGGTAATATATTGTCCTGCTCTATTTATAAAATACGCAATTATTCATCTAATTTTATAACCCTTATTTCACAAAAAGACAATATTAGCAAATAACATGTTAGTTGAATAATTAATTGCAACTCTTATCAAACAAAAGTAAAAGAGCCACGTGTTAAACGCGACTCGTTATGGCGGAGGAAGAGGGATTTGAACCCTCGCACACTGTTACATGTCTACGAGCTTTCCAAGCCCGCCCCTTCAGCCTCTTGGGTATTCCTCCATGTGCTGAATAATTTAGACACGTTAGTTATTATAGCAAATTAAAAATATTTTGCATTCATTTTTTAAGCTCGACTAAATCATATCTTTTATTAATTTTATTAATAGGTCATAATTAGAGCATGCTCACTAAAGAAGTAAGAAAAGAAGAAGCTCACCAAACATTAGAAAAATACGCTAAAAAAATATTAGTGAACGCTCCTCTTTCTTTTATTTATAAATTGTTTAGAAAGAAAGATATCAAAGTGAATGGTCACTGGCAAACTCCTAAATATATTTTAGAAGAAGGCGATGTTGTTTCTTTTTATATTAAGGATGAACAATATCAAGAATTTATAAATGTTTCTTCTTTTATTAAAGGCGACAATCGATTAGCGCCATATATCATTTATGAGGATAATAATATCCTACTAATCAATAAACCGCGCGGCTTATTAGTTCAACCAAATGAAAAAAATAATTCAAATTGTTTATCAAATATGGTTTTATCTTATATGATTTATAAAAACGAGTATGATCCTAGCGTTACTACATTTGTTCCAGGCCCCGCGCATCGGATTGATCGAAATACATCTGGTTTAGTTATTTTTGGTAAAAATATGGCTAGTTTGCAGGAACTTTATAATTTATTTTTGGAAAAATCGAATTTGGGCAAGCATTATATCACCCTTGTTAAAGGCGAGATATATGAAGACGGAGAAGTAAATGCACCGCTTAAAAAAGATAGTGAAAATAACATCGTCAAAGTGTCTTCTTTGAAAGGCGGAGGTAAACCCGCAGTTAGTAAATATCATGTTTTAGAAAATTATGATGGTTATACCCTACTTGATGTTACTATTTTAACTGGTAGAACTCATCAAATTAGAGTTCATATGTCTTATATAAATCATCCAGTAATTGGCGATAATAAATATGGTGATTTTGAATTGAATCGCTTTTTTAAAACTAATTATAATTTTGAAAATCAATTCCTTCACGCTTATGAGATTGATTTTGGAAATTTAAAAGAGCCACTTACATATCTTTCACACACGAAGTTTAATGCCCCGTTATTAGATGAATATAAAATTTTACTTTCACATTTAATTAAAAAAAGATAATAAATAAACGTAATATATTGTATGGGAGAAATTTTTTATGAGCACAATTGATAATTATAAAAGATGGATTACATCTAGCGTCGTTTCGTCTAGCGATAAAGAAATATTAAGGAATATGAGTCAAGAAGAAATCGATGATGCGTTTTTTAAAAATTTGGAATTTGGTACCGCTGGGATGAGAGGGATACTTGGACCTGGCACTAATAGGCTTAACGAATTCACCATTAAAAAAGCAACGATCGGCTTTGCAATATATTTACTTGAAAAATTTCCTAATGCTAAAGAAGATGGTGTTGTTATTTCTCACGATAATCGTCATATGTCTCGTGAATTTACATTAAAGTGTGCTCATACGCTTAATGATTTTGGCATTAAATGTTATATCTTTGATTCATTAAGACCAACTCCTGAACTTTCATTTGCCGTTCGTTATATGAAGGCGTGTGGTGGCATTATGATTACCGCTTCACACAATCCAAAAGAATATAATGGCTATAAAGTATATGATGAAACAGGTTGTCAACTTGTTCCTGAAAAAATAGCACGTTTACTTGAAATATTAGCGGATTTACCAAACGAATTAGATGTTACTTATACTCCTTACCCAACGAAAGGAGAAACCATTGTTTTAGATAAATCAGTGGATGATACTTATGTCGAATTAGTGGAGTCGATTGTCTTAAATGATAATTTGAATAAAAAAGGCTTCAAAATTGTTTTTACGCCTAATCACGGCACCTCTTATATGAACGCTATGAGGATATTTTCTGATTTAAAATATGATGTCTATCCCGTAAAGTCGCAGTGTAATCCTGATCCTGACTTTTCAGGAACTCTTTCTCCTAATCCTGAAGACCCAAGAAGCTTTATTGAACCGATTAAATTAGCTAAAGAAATCGACGCTGATTTAATTGTTATGACTGATCCAGATGGTGATAGAGTGGGACTTGGATTTAAAGACAAAAACGGAGAGTATAAAACACTCACTGGTAATCAAAGTGCAGCGATGCTTTTTGAATATATTTTGATGATTAGAAAAATGAGAGACGATCTTCCAGAAGATGGAGTTATGTATAATACTATCGTTACTTCTTCTATCGGTGAAGTGATTGCTTCTGTATACGGAATTAAAAATGAACAATTTCTCACCGGCTTTAAATATATTGGTAATCGCATTGATTATTATGAAAAACATGGTGGCCCTACATTTGTTTTTGGTTATGAAGAATCATATGGCTGTTTAATATCTCCTTTTACTCGAGATAAAGACGGACTCCAAGCTATTGTTTTATATTCTGAAATGGCTCTATATTATTATCGTCAAGGGAAAACTCTTGATGTCGTTTGGGATGAATTAGGAGATCGTCTAGGCTATCATGAAGATGAAGTCTATAACATTGCTTTTGAAGGCAGCAGTGGTAGTAAAAAGATGAATGAATTAATGAATAAACTTCATGTTAATCCATTTATTGAACTAGATGAATTGAAGGTTATTAAAGTAAACGATTATTTAAAACAAGTTTCTATTCAAAATAGTGTGCAAAAACCCATTGATTTACCTAAATCTGACGTTATTAAATTATATTTTGATGATGGTTCAACGATTGCGGTTAGACCTAGTGGAACTGAGCCAAAGGTTAAATTTTATATTGGAACTATTTCGAAAAAGAAGCCAGAAGATAATTCTAAGCCTCTTAAATTATTTAATGATTTGAAATTATATTTAGGTCTTTAATAAATTATTTTAAGACTAATAAACCTACGGCTTCTTTAACTCTAGCTAGAGTTGTTGAGGCAACTTTTCTAGCTTTTATTGCACCTTCTATAAGAACCTTTTCATATTGTTTGGTTTCAATTATTTCTTTATAGCGATTTTGAAATGGCTCTAATTCTTCAATTACGGCATCGGCAACAGCTTTTTTAAAATCTCCGTATCGATAACCAACAAATATTTTTTCCGCTTCTTCAATACTTATTTCCTTTATCGAAGCATAAATGGTTAATAAATTAGAGATGCCAGGTTTATTGATAACATCATATTTAACTTCTGAACCAGAATCAGTAACCGCGGACATAATCTTTTTTCGAATGACATTTAAATCATCCTTTAAAAAGATATCTCCTTTTGGATCGGATTTAGACATCTTTTTAGTGGGGTCACTTAACGACATTATTCTTGCTCCGACTTTAGGAACTTCTGGTTTAGGCACGGTTAAGATTTTGCCATAACGATTGTTGAATCTATTGACTAAATCACGAGTTATTTCAACATGTTGAGTCTGGTCTTCACCGACTGGAATGGTAGTAGCGTCATATAAAATGATATCGCTTGCCATTAAGACTGGATAAGCGAATAAACCTAAACCAATCGCAGATTCATTCATTTTAGATGCCTTGTCTTTATATTGAGTCATACGGGAAAGTTCACCCATATAGAGATAATTTTGCATAATCGCATTTAGTTCTGCGTGCATTGATACATCGCTTTGTAAAAATAACGTAACGCGATTCGGATCTAATCCCGCGGCAAGATAAAAGGCAGCGATATCGATGCTATTTTGTCTTAATTCTTCTGGGTCAATAGGAAGTGTAAGAGCGTGTAAATCAGCGATAAAAATAAAGCATTCGCCTCTATCCATCATTTTATGAAGATTTTTAAGTACTCCTAAATAATTTCCTAATGTTAATTTTCCTGTTGGTTTAATCCCAGTTAATATTCTTTCCATCGCTATGGCTCCTTTGCTATCAGGTGGTAGCGTTTTTATTTTGTAGGGAAATCCTACTTGTTAGTGGTCTCATTTTATAC
>CAVDWX010000071.1:0-46303 GCA_963612735.1 Gemmiger formicilis
GTATAAAATGAGACCACTAACAAGTAGGATTTCCCTACAAAATAAAAACGCTACCTTTGACAAAATAAAGAAAAAATAATTATATTGATTATATGGAAAAGAAAATAAATCGTGCGGATGGTTCCTATTTAGCGATCATGGTTGAAATGGAAGATAATGATGATTCCTTTAGATGTGTTGATATCGCTAAAGAATTAAATATTTCAAAAGCAGCAGTATCTCATCAAATTGGAGTTCTTCAAGATCAAGGTTTAGTGGTTAAACGCCCATACGGCAAAATTTCTTTAACCGATAAAGGTCGAGATGTCGGTAAATTAGTCATCAAAAAAAGGGAAGCTATCCAGAACATATTAGAACAAGCTGGTGTCCCTTCTTCGATATCGAAAAAGAACGCGCAAGAAATGTGTCACGATATCGATAACGATTTATACGAATGCATCAAAGATAAAGATAAAAAATAATTTATTTTAAAGAAGCATAATCTAAAAATGGTCGAGTTGAATTGACCTTTTTATTTATCTTAATGTAAACCATCAAATCTTCATCATTATCCTTTAAATGAAAGATATCAATGATCTCTCCAATCATTTCTCTAGTCGCATCTTTTATTAGATAAACATTATCAATGATCTCAATTTCAGGAATATTAAATTTATCAAAGATATCGCTATGGTGATCGCCAAAATGTTCGGCAATATGTCCTTGATTAATATTTAAGCAAGAGACGCCAACTTTATCACCTACATTAAGATGATGCCCGGTCACAGATTGGCCTCCCACCATGATGAGAAGTTTATCGATATCAGTAGCCATCCCCCACGCAAAAGTCATCCCGTATCTCTTCCCCTCTTTATAAAGGGTTAATATATTTGCACCTTGCAAAATTAAATTCTTTTCTGGATGGATATTCATACTTACATTAATGGAGCAAAAACCCTTAATATTGCCCATAAGATTTTTTTAAATATAGAGATGTTATTAACTTCTTCTATACTAATTCTTCTTGAAACTCTAAAGGTTTCCTCCATATCCCTTTCTATATCTTTCAAACAATCGCATTTATATAAAAATGTTCCATTTTCCATATGTAAATATAGTGAGCGATAATCTAAATTAATCGTTCCTACTGTTCCCATAATTCCATCCGCTAAAAACGTTTTAGCGTGGACAAAACCAGGCGTATATTCATAGACTTCTACACCCGCTTTTATTAAATTATTAGCGTAGCTTTTCGTTAATTGATAAACAATCTTTTTATCTGGAATTGCAGGAATTAATAGCTTAACGATAACTCCATTTTTCGCAGCCTGCATTATCGCTCCTTGCATTTGATCATCTAATATCAAATAAGGTGTCGTAATATATAAATATTTTTTAGCTTTTAAACATAAATTTACATATACATTTTGTCCTACTGTTTCAAAAGTAAAAGGAAGCGAACCGTACGGTTGAACTAACCCACTACTTCGTTTATAAGGAGGGGCTTCATAAGCATATTTCATCGGTAAATAATTTAAAAAATTAATCGCTCGATTATCATTAGTAATTCTTATCCAAGTAGAGATAAATAAGGCGGTTAAGCCAAAAACTCCTTCTCCTTCTAACATGATTTGATTATCTTTCCATTTGCCAAATCTTAATTTTTCATTGATATATTCATCAGCGATATTAATCCCACCAGTAAAACCAGTATGTCCATCAATGACCATAATCTTACGGTGATCTCGATTATTCATTCTAATATCTAATAATGGTTTTAAAGGCGAAACAACATGACATTTTATGCCATATTGATTTAACGTTTTATAATATTTTTTTGGTAAAGTTGAAACACATCCCAAATCGTCATATAGAAGTCTGACATCCACTCCTTCTTTGACTTTATCGATTAAGATATCAAGTATCTCTTCCCACATCCTTCCAGGAGCGATGATGAAATATTCCATAAAGATATAGTGTTTAGCTAATCTTAATTTTTCCTTCATAATTGGAAAAGCATCTTCACCCCAAGCGAAATATGTAACTTGAGTATCACCATATATGTTATTAATGGAATAATCTTTTAAATATTTAGCGATATTATAGGCGTCCGGATCTTTATTTCGATCAATCTTATCTAACATTCCGCCTGAAATCTCACTGCTCATGGCGATGTTAAGCGATTTAAGTGAAGGTGCTAATTTTTTATATTCTCTTTTCGAAAATTTCTTATTGGCAAATAAAAGATAAAATATCGATACCGGAATTGGGAACAAAAGCATAAAGAATAGCCACGTAATCTTATAAGAAGGTGAACTTTTAGAATTGATAATAATAATGCTAATAATTAAAGATAAAATCAAATCTAAAAATGTCGATACATAAAGTAAAATCGTACCGTCAAGAATAACGATGAGCAAAATAAGAATGATTAATTCAATAAAAAGAACGAGTCCAACAAAAATAAATCTCACAACAGTTGGACTTTTTACTTTTTCTCTTTTGTTAACATTTTTATCCTTATTATTATTGTTTTTCATTTTCATCTTCTAGAAAAATAATTTTTCAAATTATAAGTTTCGCTAGTATTAGTAACAATCGCATTAGGGAATGGATATAAATAATCAACTCCAGATATCGAATCAGCTTCTTTTATTAGTTCTAAAGTAATTTCTTTTTTATGATGCTTTGAAGCTAAAAAGACGATAAAACAATATAAAGACATGAGTAAAGAAAATAAAGCTAGCCCCAAAAAGGCTCCGCCCCATAATTGCTTAATAAAAAGAAGATAAGGAACTAAAAATAATAGACCAATCACAAACCAAACAACCGTTGAAGTTGAAATCGGTTTAATCAAAAAATTATATTGTTTTTCTAATTTAATGAGATTTTTATGCTTGTATTTAATATCGACACGTTTAATGGTAAGCCTTGTCTTACGCTTACCTTTGGCCTTTTTATTCACGAATTCCCACCCAAAATGAGACTTATCAAATAAGAAGGAATCGACATCTTCGTTTTTAATAACATAATTTTTAATTTCCATTATTTATTTCCTCAAGCATCTTTTTTATTTCTTCATAAGAATATTTCTTTTGAACCATATTCTTTTTTAAACTAATAAAACGAATCAATGAATATATACCCGCACACAAAACGGATATAGAAGCGGGTAAACCACAAATTAAAAATAGATCAACACTATTTAAATTAGTGAGATGGCCAACATATAAAATCGCATACAAAGTCATAAGAATAATGGCGATTATACAAAATATAAAGGTTGGAAAAATAGGTAAAATTTGAATATCTTTAGTTAATTTATAAATCTCATTCTTTTTATAAAAAGTAGGATCATTATCATCAATTTCTAATGTATATATTACCTTAGTGTTAGTTATTTTTTTATTAATGATTTTATAAGAAAATAAATCAAAGATTTGTTCTTTTTCTTTTTGTTTATTAAGTAATATATTTAAAAATAGTCATTCTTCAAGTAGTTAGGTTCATTTTAATGAAGAATATATCAATTTTTAATAAATAAGTGGAAATAAAATAAAATGAATGTGACACTTGTCACTCATATGATAAAATGCTTTAATAAATCTATGGCCAGCAAAAAAAGTCAAACGCTCCTATTCTTAGCTTTATATAATCTTTTACAAAAGAAAGAATATGAAGATATAAACATTAAAGAACTATGTGAGAAAGCAAATGTATCGAGAATGTCTTTTTATCGTTCTTTCTCCTCTAAAGATGATATTTTAATCGGATATTGCGATGATGCTTTTGAAGACTTCTTTAATTCCTTTTTAAAAGTTAATAACCCTTCTGGATATGATTTAATATTAGCCATATTAACATTCTGGAATAAGAATAAAAGGCAAATAAAAGTTTTACAAAAAGCCAATAAAATGAATTTATTAATGCCTCAATTTTCTTCCTACGCTCGATATATATTATCTAAATTAGATACAACAGAACTTCAATACATTAAAAAGAATCCCTTAACGGTTCCCATAATTTCAAGCATTGCCTTTGCTGTTTTAATATATTGGTTAGAAAACGACTTCAAATATACGCCCGTTGAGATGGCTAATTACATCTTGCATCTTTACGATTAACAAAGACTGATAATTTGATATGAACTTAAATCAGGTTTTTCAAATTGTTTTTCTTTATACGAAAACGAACTTTTAACATACACTACTTCGAATAAATTGTTATTCCTATCTAAATATGTAGAAGTCGCTAATTTATATGAACCTTGATTATATAAATAAGATTTGAAATTATAGGAAGAAACTAATTCTCGATGATATGAGCATATCCCGTCCACTGTCGTCTCATTATATGTAAAAGAATTAACTTCATTTTTAAGATCCCCACTTAAAGAGATGATAAGCGAGCCAGCCCCTAAAGAAGAATAAGAAGAAGAACAAACGATATCATCGGTAGTGATGATATTGATATCGCTATTTTCTAAAGCGATGAGCTTATCTAATTTATCAACATATTTATCAATAAATTCATTCGATATATCTAAAATATATTGATCGAGTAAATCTAAATAAGAGTTCTCATTTTTATCAAGGAAAGCATACGTCTTTTCCGCACTACTAGAAAAGATATAATTATCGCTTTCTAAATATAAATATTTATTCGATTCAATCTCATTATTCGCGGAATTAGAAATGGTTCTTTTTAAATAGGAAAAGTTATCAATCAAATCGTAATATATTTCAGTTTCCGATATTGCTTCATCTTCATATTTATCCCCGTTTATATAAGCTATTTTTTTCACCGACTTATAGGAAGTAAAATAAAAATAATTTCCAGTTTCACTATTATCGAGATGGGAACGGATATCTTTAGCTTTTCTTATGGCTTCGATTTTACTAACACTTGGAGCTGAACAGCCACTGAGGAGGCAAATTAATATTAACGATATAGATTTTATTAAAGGACGTTTACTATTTTTCATCGAAAAAATAATATAGCAAATATTTATTCATGTCAAAAAATGAGACTATTCTTTTTCTTTATAGATGTAGGCGATATATTCGTATTGTTTCACACTACTAGAAAGATTAACCATTGCTTCATAAGTCGTCTTATGAAGATAATCTTTGTTTTCTAAAACGCTATTACCTTTAAGAGGATAGATAGGTTTACCAATTAATAGCGTTTGCTTGCTTCTTTTACTAATTTTAGATTTTCTCCATACCGTAACCATCGGTACGACTGGCGCATCGTTAAGAGCGGGATAATAAAAGCTTCCATTTCTAAAAGGTCTAATCTTAGTGTAATAAGGCCAGATATGAGCTTCAGGAAAGATGATGATTGCTTCTTTTTTATTTAGATAATAAGAAAATGAATTGATGAATTTTTTCATATTTTCATTATCGCCTTTTAATGGAAGAGGGATTAAGCCTAATCCTTTCATTAACCCCCCTAAAAGAGGAACACTCATCGCATCCGTATAACCGACAGCATTGGTTCTTTTAAAAGGAAATAAAAGAGCTTGTATCTTAAATGAATCAGAAATGGCAACGTGATTAGAATAAATAAAAAAGCCTTTTCCTTTTAATTCTTTTAGATTCTTTCTTCCCTTTATTCTAATGCCGTAAAAGTAGCAAAAAGTAGCAAGAATAGGTTTAACAATCCCAAAATAAAATAAGCCAGTAAAAAAATTAGCCACCTTATTTGTCCTTTCATAGACATAGTCTTTTGGCAAAGGAGGCCGAGATAAACCCACTTCATTAAAGTCATCTCTAAGAGGATCGGAATAATAGATGACTTTACTTTTCTTCCAATCGTGATTCACTTTCTTCATAGTGCTCAATTAGTCTAGCTCTTTCATCTAATATTGTCCCATCGTGGGAGATTGTTTTCCATACCGTTCTTTTCTTTTTGAAAAATAAGCCGTCTAAAAACGCGAGCAGAAAGTCAAAAAAGAAGATGCAATAAGTAAGCAAGGTCCATATAATCGTGGCAAAATTAAATTTAAGATTTTTATTATCGTTAATGATAACTAATAACGCTACTACCATAAACGAAACATATAAAAGTAATATCTGGTAACCAAAATGCCAGAAGAAAGTAGATGTATAATTAGGATCTTCAAAGATGGAAAAAATCGTCATAATTAGTGAGATAACCACTAATAATAAGTTACCAATCACATAAATTACCATCGGATAGATAGAAACATTCCATTCAAAGATGGAAGACTTCCAAGTTTTTCTTGAAGTAGCGTTATAATATGGCTCTTTTTTCTTTAAAAATTTTCGAGAAGCAAAATAGCCCCACACCCATCGTACATGTTGACGATGAACAGTTTTATATTTGCTTGCTTGTTCATCAAAATATATCGCATGCGGATAATATCTCATATTAATATTGTGGTAATAACAATATGTCGTTAATTGCACATCTTCTGTCATCCCAGTAAATATCCATCCACCCGCATTTTTAACGATATCAGCGTCAATAAAATATCCAGTTCCGGTCAAGGTTGCTTTTTTAAATAAGATTGTTCTTCCTTTAGAAGTGATCTGATTCATATAAGAAAACAAAGTCGCTGAACAACATGTAATCCAATTTTGATTAGCGTTAGTAAAATTTCGATACCCCACACCGACTTGAACACCGCTTTGTCGAAGATTATTCATCTTCCTCAAGAAGTCGACTTCCATGACATTATCAGCGTCAAAAATCATATAGGCATCATAGCTGATGTCATTTTCATAAAAATAATTGATGCATTCTTGTAGAGCAAAGCCTTTAGTAAGTCGATTTCCTAATGGCTTTTTTCTCACATAGACATGAAATCTATCATCATATTTTTTGACAATATTAAAGGTCGGATCGCTTTCATCTTCAATAATCACCCACACATCATAAAATGACTTATCGTAATTTTGATGTTTAAGGGCGTTGAGGATATGTCTAATGACATTACTTTCATTTCTAGCCGCGATTAAAACACCAAAATGTGTCTTTTTATCACTATCGATGGGATCTACGATTTTTTTTCGCGCTAAAAAGATATAGCCGACATAATACCAAGACACTCCAAGCATGAAAAAGAATATAGTGGAAGCAACAATATCGATTATTGATAAAGCTAATTCGTATGAAAAATAAGAATATGTGTTTAAAAATATCATCATTTATATTTTACTCACTAAAAATAATAATCAAAAATTATTAATACTACTAGATGTGACATACTTAACGCTTAGTAACAATCGATAGCTCGATTAAATCATCCTTTAAAAGGGGCAATTCATCTTCGTATAGAAGAAGATTATCTTTGACAACACAATTTATCTCTTCGTTATCGATAATAATAATCATCTTTGAATTAATGTCATATTTTTTATCGCTTAAAAAATAATACGTTTCATCATTAAAAGAAGAATATAAAGAGACAACATTATATAAAGCGTCATAAGAGAAGCTAGGACAATATATCAATTCATCAATATTAATGAAATCAGAAATTCCAGTGTCATTATCCGTATAATGTAAGATTCCAAATGTAAATCTTAACGACTTAGCGTTATAAAGATCATCGATAGAAAAATCCTCATCACTAATCTTAACTATGAAGCGAGCAATTCGAGACTTTTCGATAAAAAATATCTCATTAAAACGAATTAAAAGGGGACTATGATCTTTATTTTGAATGTTTAAATAGTAATAATTATGATCTTTTTTTAAGCATTCCACATCGACATTGCTAAATTCTATATAAGTGTTTTTATTAAGAATATAGCCACCTTTTTTTGATAATAAACGATTTGAATAATTGGTATGTCTTTTAATAAAATCTATATTCTTTTCAATAACTGTAATATAACCAACATCGATATCTTTTTTACAATAATGATATCGCTCTTTAAAACTATCTCTTCCTAATAAAAGAAATGTTTTTGCTTCATCTAAATGATTAACATTATTTCGGTTCAAATAGATGATGGCAAGACGAGTAGCAAAAAGAAATAAATCACTATTAGTACTTAATCGATATTGTTCAATCAAATCATCAGTTTTTTTAATCAATAAATCAAGGGATAGGTCAAGATTAGCTTCAACACCCCTTCCTAAAGAAAATAAATCCGCTAATTTGTAGGTCGCTTCATTATTTTGATCAGTTAAATAAGAAATAGAATAATATTGATACGCTTTGCTAATGGATTCATCTTCATCCATCGCATCATATATATCGCCTAGACGAAGGGCTAAATAAGAGGAAGGCTCTATTTGATAAGCTTTTAAATAGTTAGATAAAGCCTTAGCTAAATTCTTTTTAAAACCAAATCGAGGGTAAAAATAATTATCTCCCAGTTCTTTTGAACACATAGCTATATCCGTATTAGCAGCTAATGAAGAGAGATTTATTTGATACATCCTTCTAAAAGTATCGTCCATAAGAGTATGATATTCATCATCTTTAAGATATTTAGTAACAGTTACCATATAAGCAAGGCTAATTTCGGAAAGACTATATGATTCCTTCTCCTCTTTCATATCGATTATCTCTTCCATAAAAGTGATATCGTTATCTAATTCTATTTCCGCATTGTTTTCATTTAATTCATTTTTCAATCGATAAAGAACATAACTCACCAAATGATCATCATTACTAAACATGTAATCAGGAAGATATATCAATCGTAATTTTTCATCAAGAAAATCATCTCCAGTCGGGAAATAACATTTTTTCTTGTTATATAATCTATCTAATGAATTAGCCCACTTTGTGATTTTATTAGCGCGGATTATTCCTTGTGATAATTCTTTTTTAAAGTCCTTAATCCTTTTTAATAATACCGCGGGCGTAATATGAATTGCTTCATCAATGTATGCTTTATAAACGACAAACGAGCCAGCAATAGACATGAGTGAAAAATGTAGTCCAATATTAGCGTCAGTTAAATTATCTAAAAAGGCTTTCTTATCCAAGATAATAGGGTAAATTTCACTGCATTCTTCAATATCTTCAATTTGATAAGGGGAAACATCATAGCCATTAGCTAAATATTCTTTTAAATCAGACTTATTCATAATATATAATTACTCCGGAGATATTCTATCATAGGAGAAACTAAATTTATGAACAATTTAAAGACCGCAGCAAAAGTATTAACATTGATTGCCGGCATATTTGAAACCGTCATATCATTCATCTTTTATTGGACGCTTTATACATTAGTTAAAACTGGAAGTGGCTTAACCATATTCACTCCGCTTATCGTTTTATTTATCGGTTTATTAGGTGGAGTGATATTAATCATCGGTTCCTGTTTTTTAAGAAGCAATGAGAAATTAGGTAAAAGCTTATTATATGTTGGTTCAGGAATGTCTTTATTCACCACTATTTATCTCATCATCGTCTGTAGTTTGAACGGAAGCGGAGAGATATTAGATTCATTAATGATAATTTTGCCCTTCTTCATCGTTCCCAATGCCTTAGTGGTTGCTTCATGTTCCATGGTGATATCGATCAATAAGAATCAAAACAAAAAAGAAGAAATTAAACCTCAAATAGAAGATAAACCAATTTCCACTCATGAAGCACCAGTGGAAAACGACGAAAATAATAATAAATAAAAATATAAAATAGGTAATTACTTAATTGGCTACATTTATAAATTTAATTTATATCGATGATATCAATATAAAACGTGTTTAGCTGTTAAAACATTAATCAACTTTGATTGATATTTGTAATAGATATTCCTGAGGGTTATTTTTAATCAATTCATCAAATAAATATTCTTCGTATATATCGCCCTTTATAACTAAATGATTGTCTTTTAGATATTTAAAGATTGTTTGATAAATGTAATCAGTTTGACCATAATCTCCTAAAGCATATGTAACGACATATCTTCCTTTAACCATCTTAGCGTTGCTCAATTCTTTATTCTTTAATCGAAAGCACAATTTATTAACGATATCGACTTTATTATCGATGACATCTTCTTTTCTTTTAACATATCCAAGAGCAAACACTAAGGGGATATCTTTTCTTTCACAAAGATTAAAAAAAGATATCATCTGATGATCGCTAATATCATCTTTACTAACATTTATCTCTTCCCCAAAAAAGAAGGGGATATCTTCTTTTATATCAACTATAGATATAGTTAAATGATTTGATAATATATTTTTACCAAGGTGAAGTTGTTCTAATCTAATCGAGGTCAACTCTTCTAATAAAGATAATCTTTTCATCTTATTTTTGACCAATTCTAATTGAGAAGATAATATCTTTTCACTTGTCTCAGGACTGATGTTTTTAACGATTTTTTTCATCTCTTTTAAAGGCACACCCAAATCGGAAAAAATCGAGATAATCGAGATAATACCAATCTGAGAATGAGAATATAATCGATACCCATTATCTTTAACATAGATTGGATGAAATAGACCAATCTTATCGTAATAAATTAATGTTTGTCTACTGACCCCAGATATCAAAGCAAATTCTGAGATATTGAATAATTTATTATTTATCATAAATACACCTTGACTGTATAGTTGCTATACACTTTACAATATCACTCGGCTCTTTGATAAGCAAGAGGAAGGAACTCATTATGAAAGTGATCTTATATTATTTAAAATCGCACTACAAATTAGCCATTATTACCATCATTTTAATGATGATGGAAATGGTTGGGGCATTGCTCGTCCCCACTTTTGCGGGTGAAATGATTAACCAAGGTCAAATAAGCGATACAACATTTCATACCTTACTAATAACCGCAATTAAGATGATATCCGTATCCATATTTGCCGCGGTTGGCGCTATTATCGGTGGATATACATGCGCTCTACTTGCTTCAAAAGTTGGAAATGATATGCGAAAAGATATCTATAAGAAGTCATTAGAATTATCGATGTATGAATTTCAATCATTTGGAACCGCCTCCATGGTGACTAGAACAATATTAGATATTTCCAATATTCAAGTTGCGGTGGTCAATATCTTTCAAATTGTCTTACCAGTTCCAGTTATCTTTATTGTTTCACTCATCTTATCTTTCCGTTTAGATTGGTTAATCGGCCTTATCTTATTAGGAGCAATGTTATTAATTTCTTTGGTAGCTATATTTATTATTAAAGGAGCATCTCCTTTATTTAGCAAATTACAAAAATTATTAGATAAGATGTCAAAAGTTTTATTAGAAAACATCACGGGAGTGCGAGTTATAAGAGCATTTAATAAACAAGATTATGAAACGAAGCGTTTAAATGAAGCATTTTTCGATTATAAAGTGACATCTGTTAAAGCTAATATCATGTTTGCTTCATTAGACGGCATCTCATTTTTAGCCATCAATATGTTTGTCATAATCATCTATTACCTCGCGGGAAATCGAATCTATTTAGGCTTATTTGAATTAGGAGATATTACCGCGGTAATCGAATATGCTTTACTCGCTTTATTTTTCATCATGATGATGGAGATGGTCATATTAACTTTACCACGAGCTTTTGAATGTGCCTCAAGATTTAAAGAAGTATTGGATTATAAAGTTGAGATCATCGATAACGTAAAGAAGGAAATAGCTGTCCCTCATTTAGATGATGTCTTAGTTTTTGATAAAGTAAAATTCCATTACCTAGATAGTAAAGAATATGCTTTAAATGATATTTCTTTTACTTGTAAAAGAGGGAGCACCACTGCAATAATTGGAGGAACTGGCAGTGGAAAATCAACAATCGCATCACTCGTTTTGCGTTTTAACGATGTGAGTGAGGGTTCAATAAAATTTAATGGTATTGATATAAAAGAGATGTCGCAAAAACAATTAAGAGATAATTTATCTTATGTCCAACAAAAAGCTTGGCTATTTTCTGGAACAATTAAAGATAATCTTAGATTTGGAAATAAAAAAGCAAGCGATGCAGAAATGTGGCATGCCTTAGATATTGCCCAGGCTTCAGAATTTGTCTCTAAGTTAGATAAGCAATTAGATTCATTTGTAGCTCAAGGTGGAACAAACTTTTCTGGTGGGCAAAAGCAAAGACTTTCCATTGCTAGAGCTCTTATCAAAAATCCAGAATTATTCATCTTTGATGATTCTTTCTCGGCTTTAGATTTTAAAACCGATGCTGCTTTAAGACACGCTTTGAAAGAAGAAACTAAAGATAAAGCTGTATTAATCATTGCTCAGCGCGTATCTTCGATAAAACATGCCGATCAAATCATTGTTTTAAATGAAGGAAAAATCGAAGGAATAGGTAAGCATGAACAACTATTAATCTCTTGCCCTATATATAAAGAAATATATGAATCTCAAACTAAGGAGGTTAACGAATAATTATGAAAAAGAAAATAAGTACAATCACATTTAGTGTTCCTAAAAATAGTTTAAAAGCCGCTTCTCGACTATTTAAAAAATTAATGAATCAAAAAATAAGGCTCATCATCGTCATCTTCTTTATCATTTGTTCGACATTATTAAATGTCCTTACTCCTTTTTATAGCATTAAAGTTATGGATAGTTTGAATGAATTATTAAAATATAACCTTGAAAATAATATCGCCTTTACTATTCCATGGAATCATCTAGGAAAAGAATTATGCATCATTACGATTTTATATGTCTTGTTATCCGTTTTTAATTACATACAATCTTTCCTTATGGCGGGAGTGGCTGAAAAGCTCATCCTCACCTTACGAGAAGAAATAAGCACCAAATTACATAAATTACCATTATCTTTTTATGATAACAATAAACCTGGCGAAATATTATCTCGAGTAACTTCAGACTTAGATAAGATTTCAGAAACATTACAAACCGGTTTACTCCGTTTTATAAGCGCAATTGGAACATTAATCGGCTCTTTTATCTTCATGTTTTATTTTTCATTTTCCCTTACTTCGATATATTTAGCGTTTGCTTTAGTTAGTTTCATCATTACTAAAATTGTTTCTTCTAAAAATTTAAAATTAGCTAGTGATAGACAAGAAAAGCTCGCTCATTTAACTTCTTTAGTAGAAGAGCACTATACTGGAAGGAACGTTATCAAAGCATATAATAATGAAGAAAATAGTATCGAAATGATTAATAAAGCGATAGAAGAGGTTGCTATCGCTAATAAAAAAGTAGACTTCTTGACCAATTTAGTTAATCCAACGATAAGATTATTATCTCGGCTCGCGCAAGCCGTTATCTTACTCATTGCCTCAGATCATATGGTAAAAGGTATAATGACATTCGGCGTTGTTCAAGCCTATTTCCAATATATGGGAATGGTAGGAGAACCATTAACCGAATTCTCCTTTATGATCAATTCTTTACAATCCGCTTTTGCATGTGGAGAACGTACCTTTGAATATTTAGATGAAAAAGAAGAAATAAAAGATACCCCCACACCAATTCACATTAAAAACGCTAAGGGAGAAGTCGAATTTAAACACGTTTATTTTGGTTATAGCGATAATAAAATCTTAATGAAAGACATCTCCTTTAAAGTGAAAAGCGGAGAAAAGATTGCTATTGTTGGTTTAACAGGAGCCGGCAAAACCACACTCGTCAATCTATTGATGCGCTTTTATGAACTCAATAGTGGTTCCATTCTTTTAGATGGAATTAACATTAATTCGTTGACAAGAAGTGAGCTTCGCGCTCAATTTGGAATGGTATTGCAAGATACTTGGTTATTTAATGGTAGCATCAAAGATAATATTGCTTATAGCAAAGAAAACGCTACCATGGAAGAAATAGAAAATGCCGCGAAAATGGCCAATATTGATCATTTCATCCGTTCTAGTGCGAATGGATATGACACTATTTTAGATAATGACGCTAGCAATATTTCAATTGGTCAAAGACAATTGTTAACAATTGCGAGAGTATTTTTAGTTAATCCACCACTACTGATATTAGATGAAGCGACATCAAGTGTTGATACCCGTACCGAAATAGAAATAGGAAAAGCGATGGAAAAGTTGATGTCGGGGAGAACTTCATTTGTCATCGCCCATCGATTATCGACGATTAAAAACGCTGATAAAATATTATTTATGGAAAACGGAAATATCATCGAACAAGGTAGCCATGAAGAGCTTCTTTCTAAAGGTGGGGCTTACGCTAGTTTATATAATTCTCAGTTTGAATAATTTAAATCAAAATTAAGCCCCACTTCTACCTTTTCCACTACTACCAAGAAATCTTTATCGCTGATATCTACATAGAGAAACTAAAAGATGTTTATGCTAAATGTAGAAGATATCAATCAAGAACAAAGGAAGAATCATTAATCTTTAACGAATCTATTTTTTTGTGTTTAACTCTAATTAAAATAAAAATAGAAATAACACTAGTGATTAATTCATTAAGAGGAAAAGCAATCCAAAATGTCGAAGTTGAATTTCCAATATTCAAGAATAAAAATTCGCAAGGTAATAAAATTACAAGTAAGCGCAATATCGAAATGATAAGAGGTGAAAATATTTCTCTTAATCCTTGTAATATCCCTTGGATAGAAACCGATATCGACATAAATATAAAACTAATCGATGCAATTCTAATGGCGATAACGCATAATTCTGTTACTTTTTCATTAGAAGTAGATCCAGAAAAAGAGAATAAGGATGCAATTTGCTTTGCTAATATTTCAAATATGATCATAATAACAACGCTCACCACTACTCCACATATAAGACCGTATTTAACTAAATCTATTAATCGTTTGTGATTGCTTTTACCATAATTATATGAGACCAAAGTAATAAGAGCGTTGCTGATGCCAAAACAAGCAAATAGAGCTATTTGTTGAATCTTATAATAGATGGCAAAAGTCGATTGCAATAATTCTACATCTTTTGAGGTAGTTAATACTAAATTAGTCACAAACATCATAATTGATAATAAAGCTTGCATAATCATCGCTGGTATTCCAATTACAAATATATTTTTAACAATGTCTTTATCTAATTTAAAATTAGTCCATTTATTCTCGATATCTTTATCAAAAATAAAATGAAAAATTAAATCTAAAACAAAGGAAACAAATTGTCCAATGACAGTAGCGTAAGCCGCTCCTGCTACCCCCATATTGCATGGATAAATAAATACATAATCTAAAACGATGTTAGTTAATGCTCCTGCAATTTGACCAATCATCGATAAATTATTTCGACCAGAAGATTGGAGTAATCGTTCAAAGACGACAAAAAGCATTTGTCCAATTGATAAGGTGCAACAAATGGCTAAATATTCACTTCCCATCTTAATAATTGTTTCTCTTTTTATTTCATCTTGAATGGCTAATTTTGCCTGCATGGCAATAAAAGGTTTAGCAAAAAATAAACCAAATATTAAAAAGATAAGATAAAAAATAAGGGCAATAATAATGCCGTTATAGGCAGCTTTGCTCGCTTTCTTTTTATCTCCTTCTCCTAAAGATTTGGAAATAAGAACGTTAACTCCAATACCAAGTCCAACTCCAACAGCAATCATTAATATTTGAATTGGAAAAGCATATCCTAAAGCAATATTAGCTTCATAGCCACCTATTTCCATATTGGCCACGAATGCAGTATCAACCACATTGTAAATAGCTTGTAAAATCATTGAAATAATCATCGGTAAACCCATAGTCCACACTAATGATTTGATGGGTAAAACACCCATTTTATTTTCTTTCATAAAACCTCCATCAGGCAATTACCTTGTAAACCGGACTTACGCCTAATGGCTACTCGTTTAACGCTTGTAATATTAAACTTTTTAAAAAATAATTTCAAAATGATTTTTCTAATTTTTTTGAATAATTAATGGCGTTTATACAATTGTTTTTATTGCTAAAACAAGTTGTTTAAATTTCATTAATGACAATATCGACAATAATGTTATTTTTATTTGATATAATCGCACTTCATTCTTATTAAAATAAATAATGCCGATTTTGAAATGAAAAGAATATTTATCTATCTAAAAAAGAAAGGACTAATATATATTCATGACTTGGTTATATCTAGCTTTAATAAGTGCAATTACAACATCCTTAACCACAATATTCTCAAAACTAGGTTTAAAAGGAATTAATAGTAATTTAGCAACTTTAATAAGAACTGGCATCGTTATTATCTTTTCCTTTTTATTATGTTTAATCAGCGGTTCTATAACTTCTATTAAATCATTTACTTTATCTAATTATTTATTTCTTTTTCTAAGCGGTATTGCTACCGGTCTAAGCTGGCTATGTTATTTCAAAGCCCTGAAGCTAACAAGTGTTAATAAAGTCGCTCCTATTGATAAAAGTTCATTCATATTGACGAGCATTTTATTTTTAATTTTCTTCTTCAATGAAACCACTAATAATGGAGATAGTTCGACAATTACGGCATTAATTATGTCAATATCACTCATGGGAGTTGGCACATTGATGATGGTCGATCAAAAAGAAGATCATAACAATAAGAATAAAAATAAAATTTGGTTTATATACGCTTTTTTATCCGCTTTTTTTGCATCCTTAGTCTCCTTATTCATTAAAATCGGGTTAAAAAATATTAATAGCAATGTAGCAACTCTATTTAGGACTATAATCGTCTTCTTTTTTGCTCTTGCTATTGTATTAATAAAAAAGGATTATAAATGCATAAAAGAAATGTCAAAAAAGAATTGGATATATCTCATATTATCTTCTATTTCTACCGGAGTAGCGTGGTTAAGTGAATACGCTTCTTATAACATCATAAATAGCAACGCTATTGCGATTAATTCGATTGGCAAATTATCGATATTATTAACGATGCTATTCTCTTATTTATTCTTAAAAGAAAAATTTACTAATAAAGCATTAATCGGTTTATCGTTTCTTACATACGGAATTATTATTATCGTCATCTATTCACTATAAAAGATCGTTCTCATTTTATAGGTAACTATACAAAAATGGTGTGGCCAAGAAGAATCGAACTTCCACGGATTTACTCCACTAGTTTCTGAATCTAGCGCGTCTACCATTCCGCCATGGCCACAGCAGTATTAGTATATATGAAAAGAAGAAAAATAGTTATAAATAACATATGATAATCAATATTATTAAATGTAATATTTTTAAAATTAATTATTCATTTATTATATATAATAATATTCTAAAATTAATGTCCATATTTTAGTGCATAATATTATTAAACGAGCAATAATTATTTTATTTTTACTTTCGTTAGTTATCACTAATCTTAATTTTGGTTGTAAGATAAGGATATGTTTAAGATATTAAGAAAATTGTTCATTAAGAACTATAGCGATGTTAAAAACGAAAAAGTAAGAGAAAGTCACGGCATTCTTGCCTCCATCATTGGTATTATCACTAATACAATCTTATTTGTTTTTAAACTTCTAATCGGTCTATTTACTGCTTCGATGTCTATCATCGCGGACGCTATTAATAACTTATCGGATATGGGAAGTTCTATCGTCAATCTCATTGGTTTTAAGTTATCTTCTAAACCAGCGGATAAAGAGCACCCTTTTGGTCATCAACGAATTGAATATATTGCTGGATTAATTATCTCATTCGTCATTATTGCACTAGCTTTAATCTTAGGCTATACCTCGATTTCAAAATTAATAAATAAAGAAGTAAGCGAATATAATTTATATTCCATCATCATCTTAAGTGCCGCTATTATTATCAAATTATGGCAAGGTTTATTTTATCGTTATATCGGTAAAACCATTAATTCCTTATCGATAAAAGCGGCGAGTGTTGATTCTTTTAACGATGTCATTTCCACCTCAGCGGTATTAATCGCAACTTTAATCGCCTATTTTACTAAAGGGAAAATTAATATTGATAATTATGTTGCCATCGGCGTATCAATATTATTAATAATTACAGGCATAAAAATGGTTAAAGAGACCGCTAATCCGTTAATAGGAATTAATCCAGATCATGAGCTCATTAAAAACATTGAAAACAAAATACTTTCTTATGATGGTGTGCTCGGTATTCACGATGCCATGGTTCATAGCTATGGTCCTTCTTCTATCTATATGAGTGTCCATGTCGAAGTTGATTATAAGGTTGATGTCATCAAATCTCATGAACTCATCGATAAAATCGAAGAGGAGGTTGGAAAAGAATTCAATATTATTTTAACCATCCATATGGATCCGATTGTCAGCGATAGCAAAGACTTAATCGAAATTAAAAAATATATAGCTAAGATATTAAAGGAATATACCACTACTAAAATTTCCTTCCACGATGTGAGACTCGTTAAGGGAGTAACCACTAATATCATATTCGATGTTGTTTTACCATTTGATAGCAAGATTAAGCATAAAGATTTATTAGAATATATCGAAAAAAGATTTAAAGAATTAAACGATAATTATCATACCATTGTTAAGCTTGACCACGATTATGTTTCTTAATTATTAAGAGGGTAATCGTTATAACAATATAACTTAAAGATATCACGAGGGAAAACATCAAAGAATTGATACAATATTTCAACATTTCCCTCATATTGAGAATAGGTTGCAATATAATCAATCGTTAAGACGTAGACATCATCATCGTTAGACATATATTGTTCGTTATTTGGATAATAAAAATGACCTGAACTATATGATTTAAAACCGTTTAAAGCATCATTAAAAAAGGAATATTTAGTTTTAAGCAAGCAAATAGAATTATCAAAGGGTAACGCTTTATAAATATCTCCATAAGTAATATTTCCACTCGATATAGAGCTTCTTACGTTATTATGCTCTACTGCATATAAATCAAGATTATTACATTGAGATTTCAATTCATCTTCATAATATAAATTCATATATTTGAGTAAATTAGAGATTATCATATCACTTGAAATGAAATTATCACTATAACCAACGATTTCATTTTTAACTTCATTAATTTCTTCATTAAGATAACGATCATAGATAGCTTTTGTTTCATCATCTTCTTTAATGTAAGAAGAAATAACATTTCTAGAATAGATAGTCTCTTGATTAAATGAGGATTTTATCATCGCATTATTTTTAAAATCATAACTAAATGAAAAGTGAGATATTCCCTTGCCATTACATGAACCTTGTAGCATTGGAATCGGATTAGTTTCATTTTCAAAAGTATGGGTATGGCCTAAGAATGCCATATCAACATAGGTCATATATTCTTCATTAGATATGATTTGATTACTAGACGAATGAAGCAAATATAAAACGATATCCGCTCCATTGTCTTTTAAATATTTAGCGTATTTATCAACAATGGGACCAGGATTAACAAAGGTAATATCTTTGACATTGCTCGCTAATATAGATGAGGTGAGTCCTTCTCCAATTGCCCCAATAATACCGATTCTTAAGCCATCTCTAGTAATAGTAGTAAACGGAGTAGCGAAGTCCGCTAACTGATTATTGCTTTTATTTAAAATATTGCAGGCTAAAAAAGGAAAATTAGCTCTTTTTTGATTGTCTTTAATGGTAGCGATAGTCCAATCGAATTCGTGATTGCCAAAAGCCATCGCTTCAAAGCCTAATAGATTCATCCAATCGATGACTAATCTCCCTCGGGTAATATTGCTATCAGCACTTCCCTGCCACATATCTCCACTAGAAGTCAAAATAAAGGTCTTATCGTTATCTTCTGCTATTTGTTTTTCTTTTTTTAAATAAGTGCTAAGTCGATTTATACCCGGTTCAGAAGAACTATTTTCAGTAGTGCCATGAAAATCATTTACATTATAAAATTCAAATATACGAGTATTTGTTCTTAAATTATTTTGGCTGATATCCCACAAATCTTCATTAATCTCAATAAATGATGAAAATATAGAAGGTGAAGATTTATTAATATTTGTACTAGTGGAATTAGAATAAAATTGGCATGAAGAAAGTAAAATAATAAAGGGGATTAATAAACTTTTTTTATGCATTATTTTTGATTCCTCTTCTTTCGTTTTCTTCAATTTGCAATTTATTAAAATCGACTTTACCGAGAAGCGTTAAAGGCAGTTCATCAACGAATTCAATTTCTTTAGGAACAGCCCATCTAATCAAATATTTTTTACACGTATCGATAATGTTTTCTTTCATTCCTTCTTTATCAAAATATGTAGCTACGACAAATAATTTAATAGCGTGAATTAATTTTGCATCAGGGATTTGAATAGCGCATACTTCTTTTACTCCGGGCACAGTTTGAACTAATTTTTCAATCTCAGTTGGGAAAACTCCTACTCCCGATACTTTGACCACTCTTTTCTTTCTTTGAGCAAAATAAATATAGCCATCTTCATCCATATATCCTAAATCGCCTGTTTTTAAATAATCTTGATAGAAAGTTGCAACAGTCGCTTCTTCATCCAAAAAATAGCCATTCATTTTGGAAGGAGTATTAATAACAATTTCACCGATTTCACCAGGTTTTAAGAATTCATTATTTTCTCCTAAAATCTTAAATGTTACTCCACTTGCCGGATAACCAATTGAACCATCTTTATGATGAGAATAGGTATTAACAGAGTTAACCGCGATAGCTTCAGTTAAACCATATCCTTCAAATATTTGACAGTTCGAACCATTATTTTTCATTATTTCATCAAATCGTTGCTTTAAAGATATCGACATCGAATCTCCACCGCAAAAGCAGACCATCAATTTCTTTAATTTAGGACTAGAAACAAATTCATCACATTTTAATAAAGCTTCATACATACTGGGAACGCCACATATCACTGAGATATAAGTTTTCTTCATCAATTTAGCCACATCTTTAGGAGAAAATTTCGGCATTAAAACGCAAGCAAAGCGATTGACAATCGGTGCGTGCATCGTCATACATAAGCCAAAGCCGTGAAAGGAAGGTAGTACGGACAACATACCTGTTCCCTTTATCTTAGTGGGAGTAGTGTCGACGAACTCGCAAGCATGTGAAGCTAAAAAATTAAACGCTTTACCAGATAAACAAATCGTTTTAGGTGCACCAGTTGTCGATCCACTATGAAGGAGGATACAAGTCTCTTTATCAAAATGAGTTAATGTATCAGGGATAATTCCTGTTCCCTTTAATTGATAAACGTATTTAAAGCCTTTAAATTTATTCAAATACCTTCCTAATTTTTTTCTAATCTTCCGATTTAAGAAAGTGTGATAAAGGCATTTTTTCATGAATGGTAGAAAATCTTCAATGCGGGTAACATAAACGTGAGAAGCAAAATCTCGATATTTTTCTACTTCTTTAGCCACGCGTTGTTCAAATAAGAAAGCATATTTAGAATTAGTTCTCTCATATATATTTTTTATTTGATTAAAAGGAGTAAATGGATGAACAAAATTACAGATGATACCAAGCTTATTTGCGGCATAAAACAAAATCAAAGCGTATGGAATATTAGGCTGAGCAATTAAAATTGTATCTCCCTTTTTTAAATTCAAGGTATGAGCAAATATATCAGCGTAATGATTAATATATTTATTTAATTTTTGATATGAGAATTTCTTCCCCATATAATAAAGAGCTAAGCCATGAGGATAATCTAAATAAGCTTCATAAAAAGCTTCATACATCGATAAACCTTCAAACATTATAATGAACTCCTAATAATAACATCGATAAGAGCAAGAACTCCAATGATGATGAGGGCGTGAGTGACATAAATGATAAGAGTATGTCTTCCAACAAAACAAACTGGTCTTTCAAATTCATATCGAGGAAGTAGTGATTTCTTTTCTTTATAAAAATAGCGAGCAAATAAAGCTCCTAAAAAGAAGGCAATACAATAAGGAAATAAGGGCAAGTAATCGCCTTGAGAAAAGCCGTATTCGCTTGGACTAAAAAAAGGCAACAAAATAGCGTTACTTTTTACCTTAGAATTGCTATCAATAAAAGGGATAAACCAAATTGAAATAAAAACAGTAATTAAAAACAAAATCCATAAAGCACGATTCGATTTATCCTGAACAAAACAGTACATCAATACCGAGCAACCTAATACTGCAATGATGTTAAAAGTAATTGCCATAGAAGCTCCACCACTCCCAAAATCAATAACAGCGTTCATAATATTAGTGAAAATGGCTAAAAGAGTGGCAACAACAAGAAGTTGTCCCGCTCGCTTCCAGTTATTTTTGGAAAAAGCACATGAAACACCACTCGTAAAGCAAAAACCAAATAAGGCTAACTGACGGATGATAGTCCGAGCCAATGACGTCCAATAGAAATTAGTGACGTTATGAATATTTTTCATCCATTCATAACCAGGTAAATTCATCCAATCAGATGAATAATTATTAGTAAAACAGAAGATATGATCAACTATTACTAAGATGATAAGAATTCCTCTAACAAAATCTACTTCATGTATTCTTTTATCAAAAGTGCTTCTTTTAACTAGCTTAGTATCATTATTAGTAACTATCTCGCTCATATAAAACGATTATATAAAAAAATAGAGCTTATTAGAATACTCTTTTTAAATATTAAAAAGACTTCATTAACAGCATATATGGTTAAAACATCACAATTAAACGTTCTCCTTCTTAAATTTGAGGAGAAATATCTCAGATAAACTAAAACCAAATCGACTTCATGCTGAGAAAAGTGACGATAATAATAAAACATCGTCTCATCGCCATCATTGTTATATGTTTTTATAATTTCATTAATTATCCCTTCAATTTCATCAAATAATTCAAGCGCTTTTTGAGCTTCATCAATAATAAGAGGATAGGGGTGAGCACTTAGAAAATCTTTAGGATTATTTTTAGCCATTAATCGATAAGCGTTATCATCTAAGCAAATCCTTTATTTCATATTCTTGAGTCAAAAGAGCAGTTTTTCCTACTTGACAAGGTCAGGTTAATATCGCACAAGGAAAATGTTTAATAGCAAAATCAAGAGCTTTTTTATGTGTCTATTTATCGTAATCTAAACCTTAACTTTAGAAATTCCACACTTCTACTTTGGATTTTCATAGAAGCATTAACATCTATAAAAAAAGCCATAAAAAATGGTCGGGAAGATGAGATTCGAACTCACGACCTCTTGGTCCCGAACCAAGCGCGCTACCAAGCTGCGCTACTTCCCGACTTATATTATTTAATCATTAATGAAATCAAATAGCGATAGTTGATCTGATTCCGATAATGATTTTAATACACCTAACGTAGATAAATCATTAACATTTGTGGCAGTAAGTTTAGTCCTTCTTAATAAATCTTCTTTAGAAGTGAACTGTTTTTCATTTCTCGCTTCAATGATGGTGAGTGCGTTATTTTCACCTAATCCATCAATGGTAATAAAAGGAGGAATAAGCGCATTATGTTCATGATCAACCACAAATTTAGTGGCATCGCTTTTATATAAATCGATATTTAAAAATTTATAACCTCTTTGCACCATCTCCACTGCAATCGTCAAAGTCTTGAGTTGTTCGCTTTCTTTTGGAGATAAACTTTCTCCTCTACTTCTCGATTTAATCTTTAATTCATCGAGTCGATTAATAATTGCTTCTTCTCCATCAATCATGACTTTAATATCGTATTGTTTACTTCTAACTGAAAAGAATGTGGCATAGAATTCTAAGGGATAATAAACCTTAAAATAGCCGACACGAACCGCCATCATGACATAAGCAGTAGCGTGACCTTTAGGGAAGAGATATTTAATCTTTTTACATGATTCAATGTAATAATCAGGAACATTATTGGCTTTCATGATTTGCATATATTCATCTTTTAAGCCTCGACCTTTTCTCACATCTTCCATAATGGAGAATGCCACTTTAGAAGGTAATCCTTTTGAAATCAAATAAGTCATGATATCATCACGACATCCAATAATTTCTTGCAAAGTCGCTACCCCTTTTTTAATGAGTTCCTCAGCATTACCTGCCCATACATTTTTACCATGAGAAACGCCTGATATGATGAGTAAATCAGAAAAAGTTTTAGGATTAGTGCTTTCTAAAATGCCTCTAACAAATGGCGTTCCAAATTCTGGAATTGCTAAGGCACCCGTTTTTTCAACGAGGTAGTCGCGTTTTAAATTAAGAGCTTCATTACTGGAAAATAAAGATAATACTTTTTCATCATTCATAGGGATATCATTGATATTAATACTAGTTAAATCGCACATCATCTTAAGTGCCATTGGATCGACGTGACCTAATAAATCTAATTTTAAAACCGTATCGTGAATGGAATGGAAGTCGAAGTGAGTAGTTTTCCAAGATGAATTTGGTTCATCTGCAGGCCATTGAACGGGAGTAAAATCATAAACTTCGTATTGTTCAGGAATAACCACTATTCCACCCGGATGCTGACCAGTAGTCCTTTTAACATCAATACATCCAGACGCCAGATAATCAATTTTAGCGGCAGGATACGTGCTTAAATCAATGCCGTTTCTTTCTAAATATCCTCGAGCAAAACCAAAAGCAGTCTTATCCGCGACAGCTTCAATGGTACCAGCTCTAAAAACATTATTTTCTCCTAATAACACCTTCGTGTAATCATGGGCACGTGCTTGATAATCACCTGGAAAATTTAAATCGATATCAGGAACTTTATCAGCAGAGAAACCTAAGAATGTTTCAAAAGGAATATTTTGTCCATCTCGAATCATCTCTTCACCACATTTTGGACATTTCATAGATGGTAAATCAAATCCACTTCTAATCTCTGGATAATGATCTACACCCCATTCGATATGTTTGCAGTGTGGGCAACGATAATGTGGAGGTAAAGGATTAACTTCAGTAATATTAGACATCGTGGCCACAAATGAGGAGCCAACTGAACCACGCGAACCAACTAAATAGCCATCGCTATTTGCCTTATCCACAATTTTATGAGCGATATAATAAATAACTGAATATCCATTAGAAATAATACCGTGTAGTTCCGTCTCTAATCTTTTTTGAATTAAAGGAGGTAAACTCGTCCCATCTTCGCTATACCATTCATAAGCTTTTTTATAGCACATATCAGATAAATCTTCTTCACAATGTTCAATCGTCGGTGTATATAAATGATCATTAGGAACTGGAAGTAATTCTTCAATTTGATCAGCGATATAATTGGTATTAGTAATAACGATTTCTTTAGCCTTTTCTTCGCCTAAGAAGCTAAAAGCATCGAGCATTTCTTTTGTAGTTCGATAATGTTGATTAGGATTTTCAAAATGTTCCATATCGATACGAGAATAGGGATTAAGGGGGTGATTAACTCCTCCGACAGCTTTCGCGGAAATATAGACATCTCTAAATATCTTATCTTTTTCTCTTGCATAATGAGCATCGCCTGTTGCCACTACTAATTTGTTCACCTCTTCACTAGCTTCGATGATATCTAAAATAAAGCGGTTCACATCTTTCTCTTCTATTTCTCCCATATTGACTAAGAAAGAATAATTTTCCGGAGGTTGAACTTCGATATAATCATAAAATTTAATTGCTTCTTTTAATCTTTCTTTATTATAATAACGGGCTGTTTCATAAACATCTCCATTAAAACAAGCTGAGCCAATTAAGAGATTATCTCTAAATTTATTGATTTCCGATCGTGGAATTTTAGGCACTTCCGCTAAATATTCAATATTAGAAATGGACACTAATTGATATAAATCACGTAAGCCTTTTTTGTTCTTAGCAAGAGCGATGATATGATGAGGTTTGATATGTTTTAATAAAGCTTTTGGGGTTGTTAAATTCTTTAAATCAGCGTGAGTTAATGAATGATTGTCTTTGGTTAATTTAACAATCATCGGCTGCCAAACCTCGTTTAAAACATAAGCATCATAATCCGCTCTATGGGCACTATGTTCATCATATCTAACTTCTAGATTTCGACATAACGCTCCTAAAGAATGTCTTCTCGATTCAGGAAATAAATAACGCGATAAAGCTAATGTATCCACAACTGGATTTGTTAAAAGCGGCATGCCAGCATTAGCGAGTTCTTCTTGTAAAAACGAAAAGTCGAAATTTGCATTATGGGTCACAATAATAGCGTCACCGATAAATTCAACAATCTTTGGTAGACTTTCTTTAATAGTCGGTTTATCAACTAACATCTCATCAGTAATATTTGTTATTTCAACAATCTTTTTCGGTAATTTAACTTCAGGATTAATAAGAATATCTAATCTTCCTATCTCACTACCTTTTTCAATCTTGACCGCTCCAAATTCAATAATTTTATTGTATCTAGTGCTTAAACCAGTAGTTTCTAAGTCAAGAACAACATATTTAGCCTTAGTAAGTGCGATATCAGCGGGGTTTTTAACATATTCTAGTTGGTCATCAACCATATAAAATTCACACCCATAAAGCATCTTAAGACCAGTATCTTTACCCGCTTTTTGTGCATCTGGAAAACCTTGTACGGCGCCATGATCAGTAATTGCTATCGCTTTATGTCCCAAGGCTTTTGCGTAATTAGCAAAATCGTTCATTTTAGAAACGCCGTCCTGAGTGGACATATTGGTATGCAAATGAAGTTCAACACGATTTAATTCATATGGTTCGGGCTCTATTTCTTCAGGAGGGAGTAGATTGACGTAATGGCCTTTTATCATTAATTGTTTACTAAAATCATCGACATAAGCCACTCCACGAATTCTTACATTACATCGTAACTTTTTCAAGACTTCGATAATATCTCTTGTCAATGCACTATTTTCATACATATTAACTTTAATAGCGCCACCATGTTCATCGTTAACGCCTAAAATAATTTTCGATTTAGCATTAGGGAATTCTTTTTCTTCAAAATAAAATACTTGTCCATTAAAGTCAACACTACCGGAATTAGAGGTAATGGAATCAATTAAGGCAATATGTTGATAATTGCCTCTTTTATTAAGTCTAGCTCTTTCTCTTTCTTTAGCCATCTCTTTGGCGTTTCTTCGCATTTCTTTTAATAACGCTTCGCCTACTTGAGTGGTGAGCATTATACTTTCTTCTTCGATTTGCGCTTCAATATCATTACGATCCACCACATCTTTTTCTTCTAATGATGATTCAATGCTTTCATCAGCTTCTATTTCGGCTTTTTTAGTAATCTTTCTTAAGATATGAGGAGCGACAGTAGATTCATTTTCAACCTTTTTTACTTCTTCTTTAATAAAATAGTCGTAAGAAATAAAATTTAAGAATAATTTAAATTCATTGATAACATCTTTATATTTTTCTTTGTCTTCTTCTGAAAGATAGCTAAAAATGACGGTCTCTTCATCGCTAGTAATATCTAAGTCGTCGTTTAATCTATATAAATAGCGATACCAAGCATGGAATAAATCAATCACTTCAGTGGATGAAGGTCTACTTAGATAAGAAAAACGAAGAAGATATGGGTAATTAATATTATTTAAATGGTCCATAAATTCACGGAGTAAATCATAATCCCATGGAGTCTTTTTAACAATAACCATATCGACTTGATCGCGATTGAATCTATTTCTTCCAACCATTTCAAAATCAATATCAAAATCTTCGATATTATCGATTTTAATGCTAGTTAAGAAACGAACCATTTTATCTGACATATTTATAACCAAGTAATAATATCTTTAACTAAGACAAACCCCATCAAAGCAAATAGAAGAATTAAACCCACTAGAGAAACGGCGTTTTTAACTTTGGCAGGTATTTCTTTATGCGCAACAGCTTCGACGATTAAAACTAATATTTGCCATCCATCTAATCCTGGGAAGGGAAGGAGGTTAAATATTGCTAAATTGACGGAAATCATGCCCCAAAGCCATAAGAATTTCGCCATTCCAAAGTTAGCTAAAGTATTAGATGTAACAACTCCAATAGAGATGATTCCGCCTACATCCTTCCAAGCGTTCGCACTCGTAAAAAGCATACCGATACTTTTAAAGATGAGAACACTTGAGTCTCCAAAATCGCTAAACGTATATTTAATAGCTTGAACAAAATTATTTTTCGTCTTAGTAAAATAAATGGATAAACCAAAATCTTCAATGACATTATTTCCTTTTTTGTCTTTGCTCACTTCTACACTTAAAGGGTGAGAAATTCTATCTTCAAAACCATTAACGTTACCTTTTTCATCTTGCGTATATTTTCCAGTTGTAACCGTAAAATCTAAGGATGAATATTCTTTATTAGTTAATTTTACTTCTTTTCCAAGCATAGCCTTGCCGTTACTATCTAGTTCATAAAAAACAAGAGAATGCGAGTAAGTGAGATTTTTATAGGTGGCTTTTGAAATATCAAGTGCGACCGCGACATTATCTTGACCCTCTGCATAAACTAAATAAGCATTGTTATCGATGACAAGAATATTATTATCTAGAAGTTCATAATTTGGATCATCTTCACTAAAAGGGATATAAATCGCATCTTTAGAGCTTAATCCCGCCTTTTCAGCAATCGAATTTTCACTGATATTAATATTTCTTAAATAAACATTTTCACGAGGAAAAAATTGATTAGAAACATAGAAAACAAGAATGGCAAGGATAGCGTTCATAAACACTCCCGCGAACATGATGATCGCTCTTTTCCATTTAGCAATATTTAATAAACTTCTTTCTTTTGGAACAGGCGTCCCATCGCTAGTTTGACATTCCTCTTTTTCTCCAACCATGGAGACATATCCACCAAATGGAATAGCACGAATAGAAAAATAAGTTTCTCCACCTTTTCTTTTTTTATGGAGTAAAGCAGGTCCAAAACCAATGGAAAATTCTTCACAGTACACTTTAAAAATTTTAGCGGCAGTTAAATGTCCAAGTTCATGAACAACAATCAAAACCGATAAACAAAAAACAAATAAAAGAATGTATAAAATAGTCATGCGTTAAGCTCCTTAAGTAAACAGTCTACTAATTCTAAAGTCTTTTTATGAGTCAAAATTAAATCATTTAAAGTGGGATTTGCAATAAATTCAATATTTTTCATGCATTTTTTAATAATATATTCAATATCTAAAAATTTGATTTGGCCCTTCAAGAAAGCATAAACCGCTCCTTCATTACTCGCGTTAAAAATAGCTCCACTATTGCCTTTCTTATGTAAAACAATAGCGGCATATTTAACTAAAGGATAACGTTTAATATCGAAATCATGGAAATGAAAAGAAGGGTTAAATAAATGATAATCATCGCCAGTAAATGTTTGATAAGGTAGTTCGTATTTAAATAAAGCACATTTAATAGGACCACGCATATCGGGTTTAGATATATCAGCGCGATATAAACCAGATTTATATTTCACTAAAGAATGAATACAAGATTCATCATGCATTAAGACATCGATTTTATTAGCGGGATAATTAAATAAATAATGAGCTTCAATAATTTCAAAAGCTTTGTTAACCATTGTTGCGCTATCGATAGTAATTTTATTTCCCATTTTCCATGTCGGATGATTTAAAGCATCGTTAAGCGTAACATTTTTTAAATCTTCATAACTCAAATTTCTAAATGCTCCACCTGAAGCTGTTAAAATTAATTTATCAACATGACTATTATCAACTTTTAAGCATTTATAAATAGCGCTATGCTCGCTATCGATTGGATAAATTTTAGATTTACTTGTTTTTAAAAGTTTGTTAATGAGTTCGCCACCCACCACTAATGATTCTTTATTAGCTAAGGCTACATCAACATTTTTCCTAATCGCAGTTATGGTTGGGCTTAATCCGACAAACCCCACTAAAGCATTAACTACCATATCCATAGGACAATTATTAACGATATTTTTTAAACCATTTTCTCCACTATAAAAGCAAATGTTAGGATATCTCATTTTAAGAATTTTGGCATAGATTGGATCGATGACATAAACATGTTCAACGCTTTTAAAAATATTTAAAAGAACATGAAGGTATTTGATATTATGTCCCACTGATAATCCAATTAAAGAAAAAGAATCAGGATTTTTCTTTATGACATCAATGGTTTGCTTTCCAATGGATCCAGAAGCCCCAAGAAGTAATAATTTTACCATCTAAAAGGATTACCTCCTGACAATATATTAGAAGCAATTATAACGAAAATTGCAGCGGTTAAAGCGGAAAAAATAACCGAATCAGCGCGGTCCAGTATTCCTCCGTGCCCAGGCATAATTTTGCCGAAATCTTTAATTTCGTAGTAGCGTTTGATAGAAGAAAAAACAAAGTCCCCAAGAGTGGAAACAAAAGGTAAAAGCAAAGACAATATCAAGATGTTATACCAATGCTCAATATCGAAAACGTCTTTTAATATTGGGCAACCATAATAAGCAAGTAAAAAAGCATATAGGAAAGAAAAAGCAGTAGAAATAACTATTCCTCCAATAAATCCTTCCCATGTTTTTTTAGGTGAAATGCGGGGATTAATTTTATTTTTACCAAAAAATATACCCACAAAATAAGCACCAATATCGGTAAACATAGTGGCAATTAAAACATAAATAATGAGTAAAGATGAAAGAAAAGTATTTTCCATATTGAAAAAGAGGGTTCCTTCATTATTGGTAAAATCTTTAAGTGGATAATATCTTAAAAATAAAATCGATTGAAAACCTAATGAGATAAGAACGACAGAAGTAAAGATGAAACATGCATCTCTAACCGTAAAATTCTTAAACAAAACAACATTAAAAAATAACGCAAAGATTCCAATCACCATAACAGGAATAGAAGCATATAAAGTATCAAAATATGGATAGACATGATAAGAAAAAACCCCGCTTTGGCTACTAAGAGCGTCAAATAGACGAATAAAGATAGGCCAATATGTTAATAGGGCCGCTAAAATAAAGGTCGTAAAATAGAGCCAAAATGAATATTTCTTTTCCGCACAACGAATGATTTCTAATATCGCAATAGCTAAAGCAAATGTCACAAAAGTAAAGAAAGGCCAATCGCCCAAAATGAGGCAAGGCAACAATATCGCTGTTGCTACTGTCGCTGAGAGCACTCTTGTTCTAAGTGAGACTTTAGTTTCTTTACTTAGTTGATTCGGTTCTAGAACTAACTTCTTATTTTTTTTCATCTAACCCTCCAAAGCGACGATCGCGTTTATAATATTCATCGATGCATTTTCTAAATTCTTCTTTGGTGAAATCAGGCCAAGGAGTAAGAGGAAACATAAATTCAGCATAAGAAAGTTGATAAAGCAAATAATTGCTAATCCGTTGTTCTCCACTAGTTCTTATTAATAAATCAACCTCAGGTAAATCAAAAGTATATAGATATGATTCAAAACTAGATTCGGTTAAATCATCGATATTTTTCTTGTTATTGATAACATCTAAAGTAAATAATTTACAAGCGCGAACAATTTCACTTCTTCCTCCATAATTTAAACAAATATTAAAGGTGAAATTTTTCCCATCTTTTGTCTTATTTATCGAATCAGTAATTATTTTTTGAGTAGAGAGAGGAAGTCTAGAAATATCTCCAGACACTCGAATACATGTTCCATCTTTTATCATTCTATTAATTTCTTTTTTAAAGAATATTTCTAAATAATTGAATAAATGTTTAATTTCAGATTTAGGTCGAGACCAGTTTTCGGTCGAAAAAGCATACAAAGACATCACTTCAATGCCTTGGGCTAAACATTCTTCATAGATGTCAGTTACTCTTTCACATCCCGCTTTATGTCCTAAATAACGGGGGAGATTTCTTTTTTTAGCCCATCTTCCATTCCCATCCATTATGAAGGCGACATGTATCAACTTGTTTTTGTTCTCATTCATGATAAATATAAGTATACCTTTATAGGTATCTTTTTCATAGTATGACTAATCTAAAAATTAAAAAATAAGTCTATAAATCTTTATCACAAACGATATGTCGATAGATAACAATACTTGTATTATCAGTTAAAGATATGAGATGAACATTTGAGCTATTGCTTTACTAAGAAAAGCAGATTGAAATTTAAATATTAACGATTATCTTATAAGCTATTATTCTTCATTGATATTCCAAAAACAAAACGTTTTCCATTCATTCGCTTAATATAGTTAGATTCGACTAAAGATTTAAGAATATATTTTACCGTTCTTACGGAGAAGTTTACCTTATTAGCGATGCTATTAGAAGTGATAAAGGAATCGTTTTCTTAATTTTAAAACATTCTTTTCTTTTGCGGCCAGTTTATCATCAATGTTTCTAAACGAGATATTCGCTTCTTTATTTATCAATTGATTGTGTTCATCTAATAATAGATTGCTAAAGAATTTAATTAAGTAAGAAGAATCGGTGTATATGCCTTTAATTAAATTAGTGTAATTAGCTCTTACTAGAGCATTACGAAAATACCAATCGTTTTTAACAATTGTAATATTAGTGACATCAAATCCTAAGAAACGTAAATATTAGATTAAAAATATCGCAGCGGTCCTCGAATTTCCTTCAGTAAAAGGGTGTATTTGCCATAGATTAGAGATAAATTTTGAGATATGAATAACAATTTCATCCATGGTTAGATTTTTATACAAGAATCTTTTTTCTTCGCTAATATCAAAAGACAAAGTTGCTTCTAAGCCTCGATAAGAAGATTTTTTTACAGTGTCTCCCTTAAGTACCCATTCCTTTTTTAGAAATTATATGTTCTAAGTTCTCCTATATTATCTAAAAGTCCATCAAAGAAATACTTATGAATAAATAAGTATTGTCTAAAAGATAAAGAAAACGAATCATCACTTAATAATTTAGCAATGCGAATTGATACCTTATCAGCTTCTTCATCACGATTATTTATTGAAACATACTTTCCGTAATATGATGCAATAAGTTTATCTAGTTCATTTAAAGAAATGTCTTGAGCCAAATTTTTGCTTTTCTCATTAAAAAATATGATGAAATCTTAATTCCATCGACATCTTGAAGTCCAATTCCAGTTTCAATAAGATAACGATTATATGTTTTTTTGTTTATATCTAATTGCTATCAATTATGGTCTCAAAACGCAATTCCAAAGTGCAAAAATAAAACCATCAATATTTTGATGGCTCTATTTATAAATGTCAGGTCTATAATTAGACCGCCATAATCTCTTTTTCTTTATTAGTCAAAATGACATCGACTTCTTTTATCGCATCATCTGTCACTTTTTGAATATCATTAGTCACTCTTTTTTGATAATCTTCGCTCATCTCATCGTCATCTTTAACTAAATCCATATAATCGCGACGAATATTTCTAATGGCAATTTTAGTATCTTCAGCGTATTTTCGAGCTTGTTTAACAATCTCTTTTCTTCTTTCTTCAGTTAAAGCCGGAATTAGTAAGCGAACTTGAGTTCCTTCATTAATTGGATTTAAACCTAAATTAGCAACGTTAATCGCGTTCACAATCGCCTTAACATCGTTTTTATCATATGGTTTGATAAGCAATTGTCGTGGTTCAGGAACAGCAATAGAGGCTACTTGATTGATTGGTGTAGGAGAACCATAATAATCAATTTCAATACTATTAAGCATCGCTGGTGATGCTCTTCCTGTTCTTAAAGTCGCTAATGTTTCTTTTAAAGCATCGAGCGATTTGTTCATTTTTTGTTGAGCGTCTAAAGCAATTTCATCCATATCTATTTACTCCTTTTGCATATCGTACCGATATCTTCACCTCTAACAACACGTGAGAAGTTATCGACATCTCCCATATTGAAGACTCTAATTTCTAAATCGGTATCTTTTATTAATTCTACCGCTGATAAATCCATGACTTGTAGATTCATTTTAATCATATCTTCATAGCTGACAACTTTCAAGAATCTCGCATCTTTGTATAGGGTTGGATCTTTATCAAATACTCCATCAACACCATTTTTAGCCATCAATATAGCGTCACATTTTGTTTCTAAAGCACGTAAAGAAGCAGCGGTATCAGTGGTAAAAAACGGTTTACCTGTTCCACCCGCTAAGAAGGTTACTTTATTTTCTTCTAAAGATTTGATGGCATCTTCTTTTTTATAAGGTAGAGTAACTCCTTCAATCGAAGGAATAGCACTATAAACAACGGATTCAACATTGAACTTTTTTAATGAGGAAGCCATAGCAACAGCGTTAATTACCGTTCCTAACATACCCATAAAATCAGCACTCACATGGTCAATACCAATTTCGCTAGCAAGTTTACCTCTCCAGATATTACCCGCGCCAATAACAACGGCAATTTGAACGCCTTCGTCATGAAGTTTTTTAATAGCTTTAGCCACTTCTTCAAGACATTTGACATCGATGATTCTCGAACCAGGTTCCGCTAATGCTTCGCCTGACAATTTGAGTAGAATTCGTTTATACATGTTGTCCTCCTAAAAAAAGAAACACCAAAGTGTCTCTTTTTAAATTTAATTATTTATTAATTTCGTTCATTACTTCACTAGCGAAGTCATCTTTTCTTTTTTCGATGCCTTCACCAACTTGATAACGGACAAAGCTAAATATTTTAATTTTCTTTTCTAACAAGAATTGACCAACCGTCTTAGTGTCATCCATTAAATATGGTTGAGCAGAAAGAGTCATTTCCGCAAAATATTTATTGATTTTGCCTTCTAAAATCTTAGATAAGACAGCTTCAGGTTTATTTGCAAGTTTTGGATCTTCTTTTGCAGCCGCAATTTGAACGCTTCTTTCATGTTCAACTTCACTAGATGGAATATCATCAGTGGTAAGATAAGAAGGATTATTGGCCGCAATATGCATGGCTAGGCCTTTTCCAATTTCAGCATCAGCACTATCTAAAACCACGCTGACAGCAATCTTTCCACCCATATGGATATAAGTGTAGATATATTGTCCATCTTTCTTTTCGATGATAGTAAATCTTCTTAAATCGAATTTTTCACCCATTTTGACAGTAGCGTCAGCAAATAATTCTTCAGTATAAGCTTTGGCTTCTTCCACTGTTTTAGGATTCTTTTCGAGTAAGACTTCCGCGACGGAAACGACAAAGTCATGGAAGGCATCTCCCTTAGCTACAAAGTCAGTTTCGCAGTTCACTTCTAAGATAACAGTATTTCCACAATCTGGACAAGTAAGAGTTAACGCTAAACCTTCAGCGGCAATTCTCCCTGCTTTTTTAGCGGCTTTGGCTAAGCCTTTTTCTCTTAACCAATCAGCGGCTTTATCTAAATCGCAATCATTTGCAAGAAGAGCGCCTTTGCAGTCCATAAGACCCGCTCCGGTACGATCTCTTAAAACTTTGATTAATTCAATTAAATTTTCACCCATGATAATTATTCCTCACTTTTTGGGGCTTCTTCGCTAACCGCTGGAGCTTCTTCGCTAGCAGGTTTAGCTTCATTATTGTCTATGACGGGTGTACGGGGTGTACGACGTCTTCTAGGGTTATTTTCATTATTTTCATAGGCCGCTTGGCGAGCAGCTCTTTCCGCTCTGATGCGGGCTAATTTTTCAGCATTTTCTCGATCAGTGGCTTTGATGACATCTTTCATAGTAACTGATTCACCTTCATCTTTTATATAGGCCACCACAGGTACTCCACCTTTGCTTTCAACAATCGCATCAGCCATAACTGCTAAAATGAGAGATACGCTTCTAATTGCATCATCATTTGCAGGAATGACATAATCCACTTCATCGGGATCAGAATTTGTATCGATGATACCAAAGACAGGTATTCCTAATTTACGAGCTTCCGCAACAGCGTTATGTTCAATACGTGGATCGATGACAAAGATAGCATTTGGCACCTTTCTCATCTCTTTAATACCAGTTAAATTTTTAGCTAATTTTTCTTTTTCTTTTCTTAAAGCAGCGGCTTCAGTTTTGGGTAATAAGTCTAATTCGCCTTCTTCTTCTCGTCTTTCAAGTTCTTTGAGGAAACGAATACGACCTTGAATGGTTTTAAAATTAGTTAAAGTTCCACCAAGCCAACGATTGGTAATGTAGAATGAACCAGAACGTAAAGCTTCAGCTTCGACTGCTTCTTGACATTGTTTTTTGGTACCAACAAATAAGACTTTGCCACCATTATCAACGATTTCTTTTAATGCTTTATAAGCAGTGGTTACTAAATCGACAGTCTTAGCTAAGTCGATAATGTATACGCCGTTTCTCGCTCCATAAATGTATTTCTTCATCTTTGGATTCCAACGACGGGTTTGATGACCAAAATGCGCGCCAGCTTCTAATAATTTCTTCATTGTGATGACTGGTGCATCAGGATCATGCATAACAGCGTCCATGACCGTTTCAGCGGTTGGTTCACTGACAGTTGCTTCTTCGACAACTGGTTTTGTTTCTTCACTCATTATTTGAGCCTCCTTATGTTTTTCCTCCATCGTTTCGAACAATCCACCCTCTAAAAGAGACAATGGGGATTGAATTCACGATGTGTGTAGTCTCTACAAGTAGAGCCGAATTATTATATACATATAAAAGCGAATAAATAAAGATAAACTTTATAACGCACTATGATTTCTTTTTGGCTCGAGGATGAAAAGAAGCATATTCTTTCTTCATCGATTCGAGAGTAACATGGGTATAAACTTGTGTAGCGTTTATCGATTCATGGCCTAATAATTCCTGTATTACTCTTAAATCCGCTCCATTTTCAAGGAGATGAGTGGCAAAAGAATGGCGAAAGATATGAGGGTGCAAACCTAAATAAACTCCACTTTTTTCTTCGATTTGTTTAAGAATAAATTCAAGTCCTCGAGAAGTAAGTCTCTCTCCTTTATTTGATAAAAATAACGCTGGAGAAGGTCGATCTGATTTACTGGCTAATTTATTTCTAACATTTTCTATATATTTTTTAATTGCCTCTTGACATTCTACTGTAAAAGGGACAATTCTTTCTTTATTGCCTTTCCCAATCACTCTTAAATATCGCTCTTTTAAGTTTGTGGATTGAATGTCTAAAGACACTAATTCGCTAGCTCTAATACCGGTAAAATAAAGCGTTTCAATAATCGCCTCATCTCTAAGCATCATCTCATCAGTTCTTTTCTTGTTATTATCAAATAAATTTTGGATTTGTTCCTTATATAAAGCATGGGGATATTTAATGTCTAGTTTAGGTGAAGTAATAAATAAAAATGGATTAACATAAACAATCTTTTGCTTCACTAAATAATTATAAAATCCTCGCAGTGCTGATAGTCTTCTTTTACAACTTTTTTTGCTCATAGAATGGCTTAATTCTTCGCTTAAAAAATTGCGAATTAACGCTAAATCTACATCGTCCATTTTCATATTTTCTTTACCTAAAAAGATAAAGAATTTTTCAATATCTCTACGATATGAATCGATTGTTTTATCGCTATAATTTCTTTCTAATTTAAGATGATCTAAATATTCCTTAAGTGGCTTATTCATATAAAAAGAATAGCACAATTAAAATCGAGTTAATCAATTAAAGAAAAGAGAAGATTATTTCTTCCCTCTTCTTTTATAGATTTTTTCCATATGATTGCATTTAGGATAATTGCTGCATCCTAAGAAGTAACCATATTTTCCTTTTTTCTTAATTAGGTATCCGTCTTCACACTCAGGGCATTTTTTTAAATGAGAAGTGTCGCTAGGAACGACGTTTTCATCTGGCTTAATATAGCGACAAGCAGGGAAACCACTACAGCAAATGAGAATCTTACCTTCTTTATCCTTTCTTTCAACAAGAGGCTTTCCACACTTCGGACATACTTCATCTAAATAGACCGGCTCAGGCTTTTCTTCCTTTACAACATATTTACATTTTGGAAAATTAGAGCAGCCAACGAATGTTCCTTTTTTCCCTTCTTTATAAACGAGTGGGGCTCCACACTTAGGACAAAATTCGCCGGTAAGTTTATATTCATCGACATACATCTTTAAATACGCACTATTTATTTCTTCAATAAATGGATAATAGAAATCGGTTAACATTTTGACACGAGATTCATTACCCGCTTGAATGTGATCTAATTTGTCTTCCATCGAAGCAGTATATTTGATATTTACGATATCTGGGAAATATTTATCTAAAACATGTGCTGTTTTTTTACCTATTTCAGTAATAGTTAAGATACCAGCGTTATTATTGACATATTTTCTCTTCATTAAAATGTCTATAGTTGAAGCATAAGTAGAAGGTCTACCAATTCCCACTTCCGCCATTTTCTTAACAATTTTAGCTTCGGAGTAATGAGCGGGTGGTTGAGTAAATTTTTGTTCCTTTTCTTTTTTAGAAATAAAGAATTCATCGCCAACATTAATAGAAGGAATTTGAACGTCATCTTTCTTTTCATCTTTATACATACGAGTAAATCCATCAAAAATAGTGTGAGAAAAACTTAAAGTAAATTGCACACCATTGTTTTCTAAAACAAGGGATAAAATCTCTTCTTTTTTATCAGACATCAAACTCGCTAAGGTGCGATTATAGATAAGTCGATATAAAGCGAATTGATCAGGGCTTAGATATTGTCTAATCGATTCTGGAGTGGAATGGTTATGAGTGGGTCGTATCGCTTCATGAGCATCTTGCATCAAACCAATGTTTTTTAAATGTTTTGGATGGCCGACATATTGTTCGCCCATTGTTTTGGTAATATAGTCAGTCGCACGAGAAATGAAAGTTGGAGATAAACGAGATGAATCGGTTCTCATATAAGTAATTAAACCGATGTGTTCACCATTAATTTCAATGCCTTCATATAAGGTTTGAGCTATATATTGAGTTTTCTTTGTTTTAAATTTCAATTTAGAGAAAGCTTCTTGTTGCAAGGTTGAAGTGGTAAAAGGAGCGTCTGATTGAATTGATTTGACGTATTTTTTTGCTGAAACAACTTTTAATTTATCACCTAGTCGAGATAAGATAGCATCAGCTTCTTCAACAGTCTTAATCTCAACATTTTTTCCATCTACACTAGAAAATTTAATATCAAGATCCTTTCCAAAGACAAGGGCTTGGCAAAGGATATTATAATATTCTTCAGGAACAAAGTTTTCGATTTCCTTTTCCCGTTCATAGATGAGCTTTAAAGTCGCGGATTGCACTCTTCCTGCACTTCTAGAATGTATCTTTTTATATAGTAAATTGGATAATTTAAATCCAATAATTCGATCAAGAATTCGTCGAGTTTCTTGACTAGCTACTAGATTTTTGTCAATGACACGAGGGCTATTCATCGCATTAGTAATTGAATCGCGTGTAATTTCATGAAATTCCCATCTCTTATTAGTGTCGATATCAAGTTTTAAAACATTGGCTAAATGCCAAGCGATGGCTTCCCCTTCTCGATCAGGGTCGGTAGCGAGGATAACTTCATCCGCATTACGAGCATAACGTTGAAGCTCACGGACCACTTTTACTTTATCTTTATTAATAATATATGTTGGAGTAAAACCGTTTTTAACATCAACACCAAGTCCGCCTTCACCAGAAGTGGCTAAATCTCGGATATGGCCTAAAGAAGCCTTAACGATATAGTCAGGACCTAAATATCTTTGAATTGTGGTGCATTTCGCGGGTGATTCAACAATAACTAATTTCATAACTTTCCTCGCTTTCAAGCATAAAATATAAGTGCATAAAAAAGTGTTGTCAATTGCAAATTTTCTTTATTCTTTAATTAAATAAAAATAGATTTATTTAACATCTTTTGAAATTATTTTCGTAAAATCGCTAATGCATCATCGCCGTCCTCAATTAGATAAGCACCTTCTTTAATTAAGCGGTTACATCCAGAATGAACATCCGCTGCATAAGGAACGCATAAGACATCCTTACCTTGACAAACAGCGTGAGAAGCAGTAATCATTGTTCCACTTTTAATACTAGCTTCAGTAATGATAACCCCTTTACTAAGGCAAGCAATAAGACGATTTCTTAACGGAAAATTATCTTTTTGTGGAGGAATGACATTTGGATATTCGGAAATGAGAAGATGATTATTTTTAACTTCTTCGATGAGATCATAATTTTCTTTTGGATAAATATAATCGATACCACATCCTAAAATTCCAATCGTTCTTCCTTTATTTTTAATACATGTCCACTGAGCTATTGAATCAATCCCTTTAGCGAGTCCTGAAACAATATTAAAATTAGGAAGCAAAGAAGTAACGATTTCCTTAGTCATCTTCTCCCCATATGCGGAATTATTTCTTGAACCCACAACTGCGATATTTTTATCAATATCATCTAATAAAGATAAATCTCCATAATAAAATAAGACAAGTGGCGGATGATAAACGTTTTTCAAACATTTTGGATAGTCGCTATCCATAATGGTAACGTATTTGGATTTGACCTTTTTTCCAATACCAATGGCTTCCGCCTTATCAAATGGTAGCTTATTTTGAATGGCAAAAAGGATGTCATCATATCTTCCTTCGTATTTGATGACTAGATAAAGTAGTAAATCTCTGGCTTTTAACATAAGAGAACCTCCTATATATAAATAGGAAGAAAATGACTACTTTTTTAGAAAAGTTTTAAATTTTCATAAAATAAATTTTTAATAGGTTTATATGAAAAACGATATAATCCTTTGATAGCGCCGTACTTTTTTAATAATTCCATGTGCTCTTTAGTTCCATAACCTTTATGAGAAGCAATTTTATAATGAGGATAAAGTTTATCTAATTCATAACAGATGTGGTCACGGCTCACTTTAGCCATAATTGAAGCCGCAGCAATACAAGCAGCTCTTGCATCTCCATGAATGATGGCTTCAAAAGGAACACTCACTTCCATTTTAACCGCATCAGTAAGAATCATATCAATTTGATGGTTGAGTTTTTTTAACGCTAAAGACATGGCAAGTCGAGAAGCATTAAGGATGTTAATCTTATCGATTTCTTTAGCACTAACTTCCGCGACAGCCCAAGCAATCGCGTTCTCTTTAATGATTAAATAAGCTTCTTCCCTTTGTTTTTCGCTTAGCTTTTTAGAGTCATTGATAAGAGGATGATGAAAGCCTTTTGGAAGGATGACTGCTCCAGCAACTACTGGTCCAAGAAGTGAACCTCTTCCAGCTTCATCGCACCCTGCAATGAAATTGATTTCATCGCTATAATATTGGTCTTCGTAGTTTAATTCTTTTAATTTAGCCATTCTAAAGTAAAGCGTCCTAATTTACCATCTTTAAATTCTTTTAATAGAAGCGATTCAGCGCGTTCTATATCAAAGTTACCACTGCTATCTAATAGTTTTCTTTTATTAGCAATCTTTTCTAAAACTTGATGTGTTTCAGTTATATTTTCAATATCAAACCTAGCCTTTAAAGCGAAAGGGTAAAGCTTTTTAAAACGATTTAAAAGAATGTCCACTAAGGCTTCATTAGGAAGAATATCTTCGCGAATTGAACCAATTAAAGCCATATTTGCGGCTTTTTCTTTATTTTCGTAATTCATTGGGAGAATACCAGGAGTGTCTAAAAGAAGGAAATCGTTATTCACTTTGATCCATTTTTCACCTCTAGTAAATCCTGGCTTATTTTCCACTCCCGCAGCTTTTCTTTTCGCCACGCGATTGATTAAAGAGGACTTACCCACATTTGGAATTCCAATAATCATCGCGCGAATTGGTTGAGGCTTCATCCCTTTAGAAATTTCTTTTTGATGTTTATCTTTTCCAAGTAACGATACTTCATCAGTTATCTTTTTCCAACAGTTAGAAGAGGTTAAATCTAAAACGAGTAATGAATCGTATTTTGTACGTAAAAAAGTCTCCCATTTATTAGTTTGAAGAGGATCCGCTAAGTCGGGTTTAGATATGATAATCAATTTCTTTTTATGAGAAATAATTTCCTCTAATTGTTCATTAATAGAACTTAAAGGACAACGAGCATCAAGTATTTCTATGACTACATCGATGACCTTAATACGCTCCCTTATTTCGTTGAGCGCTTTTTGCATATGTCCAGGAAACCAATGAATGTTTTTACTCATAATCAGGATTTAAATTTTCTTTTCTAACAAAGGGGAAACAAAATTGAGCAGTATATTTCTTATTGGTAAGTTTATTGTTTTTAACTTGCCCATATCCTTCAATAGCCACTAATTTGCCAACAATATTGCCTCGATATATCGGTTGTTTTTTGGAATAACAATCGACAGATGCATTCACACTGGACCAATTGTCACCCATCACCCAATATTGATTTGCATCAAGTTTAATTTTAGACATGCTTTTTACTAAGCCTTGAGGAATAAAAGGAATGGGATAATGTTCATTTCCGCTACTTTTATAAATAGTAACAATACTATATGTACCATCTTCGCTTATATCTAATGAAAATTCTTCATTTGGAAATGCATAGACTCTTTTAATCTTATATGAAGCCCCAAAAGAAAGTTTATTATCTCCATTTTCATCATATGTATCTTCATAATCTTCCCACGGATAATAAGTAGTAATAACGTCAAATCTTTTCAAATTATCAATTGCCTTTTTGTGACAATCAACAATTCCAAAATCGCTTTCATAAATGCGTTCGCCAATAACACAACCGTGGATATTGGGTGACATACTTTTCCCCACTACATAGATTGATTTATAATAATAACTATGAAACACTAAAAATCCCGAAGCACATAGAGCTAGGATTAAAAATAGATAGACAATTGGCCAAAATATTAATTTTAATTTGCTTTGTTTCATATGCAACAATTATAAAAAAGATACTCTTTTCTTTCAAGAAAAGAAAACGATACAAAAAAGGACCTCATGGGTCCTATTTTGAATCTTGAATTAAAGAATTTCTTTAATACGAGCTGATTTACCAGATCTTTTGCGGATATAAGTAATCTTATTTCTTCTCACTTTGCCTCTTCTTAATACTACAATAGATGCAATTGCTGGAGAGTGAAGTGGGAAGGTTCTTTCCACACCGATGCCACTTGACATCTTACGAATGGTAAACGTTTCGCTGACTCCTCCACCACGACGGGCAATAACAACACCTTGGAAATTTTGAATTCTTTGTTTGTTGTTTTCAATAATACGGACTGAAACTTTGATTTCATCACCAGATTTAAATTCTGGTAAGTCAGTACGTAATTGAGAAGAGGTAACTTCATTGACTAAATTGTTATTCATGCTCAACGCCTCCTTAGATATATGTTCTCTTGATGTTCATTCGCCTTTAGCCAGAGGAGCATCCGTATCAGTTTTCACTGCGTGAATTATTCTATCTTAATAGAATATGGGATTCAATGCTTTTTTAGCGTAAAAACGCTGTTATTCATCGTTATTTCTTTTATCTATGTTGTTAGTAACTTCATGTGTATCAGTAGATGCATCTATTAGCTTTTTCTTCTTTTTATCATTACGTAATGAAATAAATAATAAAGTGCCACACACCAAAAATAAAGATATACATAAGCCTAAAAAGAAATACCCGCTTTGCAAGAATAAAACAAATTTTCCAACTTTTGGAATCGTATTGATTACTTTACCTTTAAATAATTTGTATGAAAATGGAGTATCATCAACATTATTAGCGTCCCCACGAGTAACTAAATATTTAACTCCATCGCTTTCGTATTTATCAATCACTCGATGACAAATCAAGACGCTAGATTCAACATGAAGAACAACGTCATATATTTTTATCTCATCATAGCTCACTTCTTTAGCAACGATAGTATCGTATTTATTTATTCTATTCATACTTTCATTTAGATAAGTATTATCAGGATTAGCGTGTGCCATTGATTCGCTCATTATCACAGACGTTCGATACCCAATATAGGAAAGAGAATATCCACTATGAGTGTCAATAATATTGACTAATGCAATTGAAACACAAAAGAGGGCGAGAACCCATAATAGGATCTCGCCAATAAAAGATAATATACTTTTACGACTCTTTTCTTTTTTCATTTTAATTTGTTTTTGTAATCCAAAATCCTTCACTGTCGCCACGTTTATAGGTAACAGTATACATATCTGTACTAGTAATCTTAGCATTGCCACCTTCTTGATAATAAAGAGTATTGCTACTCTTACAACTTATCCAAGGACTAGATTGTATTTTATCATAGACCTTTACCATCGAGGCGTTTGTTAATCCAGAATACATCCATTCAACGTTACCCTCTGTATTTTTAAGATTAGGAACAAGAGCGTAGTCTTCGAATAATTTCTTGGTATCCCAATCAGTCATATCGCCAATCATGTATGCGCCTGGCTTTAAATTCTCATCATTTCCGTGTTCAGTATCATATTCACCCCAAGATAAAGAAATAGAATAAGCATTGGTTGTTTCCGCTAAATCAAGGAATTTTGATGAAGTTAAACTATTAGAAAAATCTAATTCAATAACCGCTGATATACTATCTTTATCAATAGCGGTAGAGATATAACTTGTATATGAACGCGTTGTAGAACTAAAAACGCTAGTTCCGTCGCTATTACCATTAAAAAGTTTTCCTTGTTTATGGATTGCAAAATAACTGCCTGAATATTCAGTATTATATCCAGTTAAATTAGCTGAAACTGTAGTTCCATCAGGTATGTTTTCACTAAGCGAAACAGTAATTCCTAATGTGCCTCCAATATAAGGTTGTTTAGCGCCACTATAATCAGAAGAATATTCAAAAGATAGAGGAGCGGTAATTTGAACTTTGTTATAGGTAGGATTAAGTTTATCATCTCCCCAATCAATCCAACTATTACTGTCTGTATCATATTTTTTTGAACTAACTTCACCAACTTTATAAGAGAGTGTTGCTGTTGAATCGGTATGAGTGGTCACAGAACCAATCTGGATTTTTAATGGATCAGCGCTATCGGCATTGATATAAAGTGCATAAGAAGCTCCAAACGTTGCAATAACACCAGCGGAGAGAGCTAACGAGACTAAAAATTTATTTCTATTTTTCATTGCTTATATCTCCTTATTTATGCGGTTTTTGTGAAACTTTGACCAATTGTCAATGTCCCACCAAAAGTTGTATTTTCACTAGCAGCGGAGCCGTCCCATTTTATTTCTAATAAATAATATCCGACTGGTGATGAATCACCGTTTCCAACCTCAATAGTGCTAGTATAAGTAGTCTTATCAGCTTCTTTTGTCGATAACGTTTGTTTTGTATCCAAGTCAGTCTGTTCAGTTGGTAATGTATTCGCGATATAAGTAGATGTTTTATAAATATTGACATCAACACCATTTAATGAATTTCCGTCCTCAACCGTTAATTTAAATTCGACTGAGACAGTACCTTTTACATTATTGCTTGCTTTAGGCGCTACAACAACACTACGATATTGTGCTACTGAAGCTGATAAAGCATCTAACGCAGTTGAAGCAGTGCTTGTTTCATTACCATTGTTCCAATATAAATAAATAGCTTGGTCGAGATCACCTTTATAAGAATTAGTTCCCTCATTCCTAGATAAAGCAAATGATGTTGAGATACCTCCTATAAGCCCCAAGGCCATAAGGCAAATTAAAATTTTTTGATGTTTTTTCATTTTCCTACATCAATCCTTTCGTTTTAATAGTAAACGTTTACAAAAATATATTAACCCCCCCCCGCTAATTAAATCAATTACAAATTTAAAAAATGAAATCGTTTTCTTGATGAAGATAAAAATATAACTAATGTAAAGTAAAATTACTTGACACCCATATTATGGCTATATATTATATATAAGGATTAGGAGGAAATATATCATGGCCGTAAAAATTAGATTAACTAGAATTGGACGTCATAAAGATCCATTTTTCCGTATCGTTGCTGCAGATTCACGTTATGCTCGTGATGGCAGATTCATCGAACAAATCGGTTATTTTGACCCAGCTAAAGGAGTGGAAAGCGCCGTCATCGATGAAAATTTAGCGCTCAAATGGTTAGAAGCTGGTGCAACACCATCTGACACAGTTAGAGCAATGTTTTCAAAAAAAGGTCTCATCGCCAAAGCCAAAACTAATAAAGTCGGAAAGAAGGACTAATAATGGATTACGAAAGAATTATACATTCCATTATCGATCCGATCGTTGATGACCCTGATTCAGTATTGGTTAGAATTAATGAAGGTTCTTCAAATAAGGATTTACTCATCGTTATCGCTAGCGAAAAAGAAGATACCGCTCGACTAATTGGCAAAAAAGGCATTATCGCTAATGCTATTCGAGAAGTTGTCTCCGTCGCTGGAAAAGAAGAAAACAAACGCGTTCACATCAAATTTGAATCATTCGATGAAGAAGAAAAAGTTGAGGATTAATCCCTCACTTTTTATTATTAGAATATGGAATATTTATTGCTTGGAATAATTAATGATGCCTTTTCATTAGATGGCACTCTCAAAGTAAAAAGCACCACCTCATTCGCGCCTATACGATATCAAGAAGGAAACATTATTTATTTATATAATCATATCGATAAATCTTATTTACCTTTAAC
>CAVDWX010000072.1:0-2198 GCA_963612735.1 Gemmiger formicilis
TCAACGAGCAGGCCAGTATTGCTGTTTTCATACCATTCTTCGATTTTTTTTGTAATTTTTCTATATAACATTGTTATCACCAAGTTAATTATAACATCGTTTGTGCATTTTTCCAACCTTTTAAACTTGATTTTATGCATTTTTCCAACTTTTTTAATATTCTTTTTTGCGTTTTTCCAACTTTCGAGGCTTCACTGCATATGAAAATGAATTAATTGCGCATTAATTTTTTGTAATAATGTATAAAATATCTAAAAAAATGATTGCAATGCAATCGCATTACAATCACTTTCATTAGTAATTACAGTTATTAGGTGTACGTGGATAAGGAATAACGTCACGAATATTATCTACACCAGTTAGATACATAACTAGACGTTCAAAGCCCATACCAAAGCCTGAGTGAACACAACCACCATATCTTCTAGTATCTAGATACCAGTCAATCTTTTCTTTATCAATGTGCATTTCATCCATTCTTTGAATTAACTTATCTAAATCTTCTTCTCTTTGGCTTCCACCCATTAATTCACCAGAACCTGGCACAAGTAAATCAACAGCTGCACAAGTCTTGTTATCAGGATTTACCTTCATGTACCAAGCTTTAATATCCTTAGGCCAGTCAGTTACAAATACAGGGCCATTAAAGTGGCTTGTTAACCATACTTCATGTTCGTGTTGTAAATCAGCTTCATAATCAGGTTTAAATTCCCATTTCATTCCGCTTTCTTTAAGTAAATCTACAACGTCATGGTGCTTAATACGTGTAAAATTAGCACTTGTTAAATCTTCTAGACGTTTCTTTAAGCCCTTTTCTACAAATTGATCGCAGAAATTAATTTCGTCACTCGCATTATCTAATACATAACGAATAACATATTTTAACATTTCTTCTTCAACATCCATACAACCATCAAGATCACAGAATGCCATTTCAGGCTCAATCATCCAGAATTCATTTGCATGTGTCTTGTTATTTGAATTTTCTGTTCTAAATGTAGGTCCGAATGTATAAATATCACTAAATGCCATCGCAAATGTTTCACCTTGTAATTGACCACTACCTGTGATGAAAGCTTTGTGCCCAAATAAATCATCAGAAAAATCTATAGAGCCGTCTTTATTAAGTGGTGGATTTGTTACATCAAGAGCTGTAATCTTAAACATTTGATCGCTACCTTCACAGTCAGCCGATGTAATTAACGGAGTGTGAACATATAAATATCCATGGCTTTGGAAATATGAATGAATTGCCATAGCCGCAATACTTCTAATACGGAATACAGCTTGGAATAGATTTGTACGAGGACGAAGATGTGCAACTTCACGCAAAAATTCTTTTGTATGTCTCTTAGGTTGAATAGGATAATTCTCAGGTGAATCTCCTAATAAGCAAACCTTAGTCGCATGTATTTCATATGGTTGTTTCATTTGAGGTGTTAAAACAACACGACCAACAACACCAACGCTAGATCCCACTCTTATTTTTGACACATCACTAAAATTCTCTAAATCCTCTGCATAAACAATTTGAAGAGGTGAGAAACATGTACCATCTGATACAGTTAAAAAGCCAAATTTTGCTTGAGCTCTATTTGTCTTTACCCAAGCACAAATATAAACTTCTTTTTCGCTTAAATCATTATACTTTTGAGATAATTCTTTTAACTTAATTCTTTTCATAAATTCTCCTTAAAATAAAAAAACGTCCTAAATCTAAGGACGTTTAAAACGCGGTACCACCTTAGTTCAGAGTTTCCTCTGCACTTTAATCCTTAACGCGGAAAACGGATGGTTCTACTATAATTCTTCCATCTCTTGAAGGTGTTCTCATTTATGTTTCAGGTTGATTTTCACCATCCATCAACTCTCTTAACATCAACATAAAATCGTCCTTCGCATCGATTTCTTAAATAATAGCATATATTTTATTATGTTTCAAGATTTATTGTCTATGAAGCGGTATTTGTTATAAAAATAACTTCATCTTTAAAATACAATGTATTATTTTCAAATTTGAAGTTTCCTTCTCCTTCAATATAAACATTTTTGATATTTTTAGAGGTAATACCTTTTAACATTTCGATATTTTCAAAAGTGTTATCTTTGTTATTAATTTCACTAGTAATGTATAAATTTTCTAAAGATGAGCAACCAACAAAACTAGCAACTGCTTTCTTTGAATGCCCCAAATATAC
>CAVDWX010000073.1:0-3146 GCA_963612735.1 Gemmiger formicilis
AATATTGGTAAAAGTAATTTTCCCCAAATTGGTTAATTAGATATTGCCTTTTTCAACTGGATAGGCTCGCCAAATAGTAATTTAAAAACTGCAAGATATGTATCTCCGACAGGGGAAGATATGCAAATTACCATGAGCAACCTCGTAAAGTTTATAAACGACTATGATATAGACGTTTTGTTGAAAATGGCGCTCGTGCATTATAAAAAGGGTCACCTTTTAAGTGGCCCGTTACAATATAAATAAGAGTAGATTATTTATTTTCTTCGCTAGGAGTTGCTTCAACATCGATTACTAGAGTTTCGTTTGTTGGTTTAACTCCACTGATATGACGAGCAGCACGTCTTTGTGCTTTCTCAAATTCTTTATCGCTTTTACGAGCAACAATGCATAAAACAATGACTGCCGCTAATGTGGCAATACCAAGAATTATTAGGCCCCAGCCTAAAAATCCTAATTCGAAAACGCCTTTAAAGGAGGTATTAGCTTCACTTAATGTTGAATCAATTTTACTTGCTCCCACTACTAAACCTAAAGCGATATAGACTAAACCCCAAATGCCAACGGCAAGGCAAATGGAATACCACACTATTTCAAAAGTGGATAATTTACATTTTTTCTTAACTGGTGCCATATATATTCTCCTTTTAATTAAGCTTCATTTCCTTCAGAAGGATGTTCTTCATTATTTCTTATAGTGTCGAGGAAATCTTTTAATCCAGCATTGAAGGCTTCGATCCATTTTGGTGAAATTTCATTGAAGTAGACATTTAATCTTTCAGTGACATCCTTAAATAATTCAATGAATGATTTATCATCTTTTCTATCTCTTCTTCCTTCAGTCATTTCGATAACTTTTAATGTATCATCAAGTAAATCTAAGGTTTTATTGTCGGTGAATCTATTTTTAGCTCTTACATCTCTTAACATTTTAGCCATAACCGCTAATTCATTTTGAACGATGTAATTGCTTTGAGGAGTGGGTTTGCCTTTAGATTCTGACATCACTTTTTGGAATTCAAAGAATGATTTTTGGAAGTCTTGAATAATTAATAAAAAGACAAAGACTCGATAATAGCGATCATCGACTTCTAATAATTTTTCTAAAACTGGTTCAAGTTGTTGAATCTCTCGAGCTTTACGAACATGGAAATAAAGGATGTCTTTAATGGTTTCCGCTAAAGAGGTGACATAATCATAGATAACGAGGTGTTGAGAATGATCAACTCGAATCTTATCATCTCCAGTTTTTACAATAATCGTTGATTCAGGTGAATATAAATCAGCAAGCATATCATTATATTTCTTGATAGTTGCTTCAAAACTTTCCTTGTTGTTATCTAAGAATTTTCCCAAAGGTGTTTCGGGAGAGATACCTTTATGTAGAACAGTGTTTCTTTGTTCATAAAGAGCAACATTATGCTCACGAGGGAGAACGTATTCAAGAGTATCTCTAAGATGGGCTAATACGTGCTCTAAGTCAAATATGTATTGATCAATGTTTGTCATAATTTTCTCCTTTCAATACTATTTTCTCTAGTTTGAAGACACGTGACACGATATGTTTAGCGTATTTCTTCACACTCGGATAGGCATGCGCCAAACAATAACTATGTTCATAATACCGATTAAACATCGAAATGTCATTACCAGAATCACCGATAACGTATAAATCTTCATCTTTTATATGTAAATATGAGCAATAATATTCCAAACCGCTTCCTTTATTGCAATCTTTAGGAGTGATCTCATTAATTATGCTCGACCATGAAGATTCTAAATTAGGATATTTTTCTCTTAATTTCTTATTTACTTCTTTGCTGACTTTTTTCTTATTTCGCCCTAGGCCATAACAAACCATAACTTTGTAGATTTTCCCATTTTCAATAGTTTCATCAAACAATTTATTATCGAGGATATATGGTTCACGGTACGCGAATTGAAATATCCAATACAAGCGATATAAAAGAAGAAATAATTTACCGACTCGGCCGTTATTACGAATGATAAGAGCATTTTTATCAGTGGTTATCATATAAGCAATTGGCTTATATTCTTGATCAACTTCTTTTAAAAATAGTTTTAAATCATCATTATCGATTGTGACATCTCTAATCAATTTATTGTCAGCTATGATTTGAGATGATGTGCAAGTCATCATATCAAAAGGACGTTTTATTTCTTTTTTTAATTTTTCGACGAATTGGCTACTACGAGAAGTGATAAGCACTAATCGATTATTGTTATCAATCCATCTCCTTAAAAAACGAATATTTTTTCTAGAAATACATTTTTTTAATCTCTTTGGATAGAAGAGTGTTCCATCTAAATCAGTCGCTAAAACTTTCGGCATGCATTTATTATACACATGGATGCGCGCCTAATAAAAAGAAAAAGTGGAAAAAATTTTCCACTCTTTCTCGCAAGATAAAACGGTTTATTTTATAGGGTTTTCAGCTTGGATAACGCCATATCCACCATCATTACGGATATAGCAAGTTGAAATGCGATCATCATCTTTATCAAGATAAACAAAGAAGGAATGACCAAGAGCTTCCATACGGGTTATAGCTTCTTCAATTGACATTGGTTCTAGATAATAGGATTTAGTTCGAACAACAACATCCTTGCTTGTATCTTCTTCATCTTCGTCAATATTATCAAATTGGATGGAACGGCCAAGAGAAATTTTCCCATTGCTACGGTCCATTCTTGTTTTTAGTTTTCTCATTTGACCTTCTAATTTGTCGACCACTAAATCGATCGCAGAATATAGATCATCGTTATCAACCTCAGCGCGTAAAGTAATTTGAGGTAAGAAAATTGTCACTTCCACTCGTTGAGATTTAGGATGAACACTTACTACAGCACGGCAATCGATTTCGTCTTCATTTTCAAAATATTTGTCCATGCGAGACAACTTCTTTTGAATTGCAGCAGAAATGCCCTCGGTGACCTTAATGTTTTTTCCGATAATTTGGTATTTCATAATATTCGTCTCCTTTCCAAATTGTAAATCGAAAGGTTTACACTAATATTATAGCAAAAACATAATGCTTTTCTAATTAGAAACAAATATTTTTAAAGAAGTTGTTAAATAAAATACTTATTTCCAAAATTTAGGAAATTAAAAATTTATTTCCAAA
>CAVDWX010000074.1:0-9306 GCA_963612735.1 Gemmiger formicilis
GTATTATAGAACTCGCTATATGATAAAGGATGAACTCTAATTTCATCGCTTCTTCCGCGAAATTCGCTCAATATATCCAAGGAAAGCATCTTAGAATTGCTCCCAGTAACATAGATATCAACATTTTTTCTCTTCATTAAGCCAAGAAGAACATCAACAAATGTTATTTTTTCATCTTTATCGTCAAGATATGGATTTTTAGTGGGTTTTACCTTTTGTATTTCATCAAGAAAAATATAATATTGCTTATCGTCAGTTATTTTACTTTGAAGATATTCATCTAAAAATAAAGGCGATCTATATTTAATGTTTTTAGATTCATCTAAGGCAAGAGTTAATATGTGGTCTTCATCTATTCCTTTATTTATTAAATAATCATAAAAAATGTTGAATAAAAGAAACGATTTACCACATCTTCTTATGCCAGTGATAACCTTTATGAGACCGTTATTTTCTTTTTTAATGAGTTTATATAGATATTGGTTCCTTTCAATCACGTTGTTTAGCTCCCCTTATGTAAAATTGGACACAAAATTGCATCTATATGCATTTTTAGTTCGTATATTATCAACAATTGAGATAGTTAAACTTAATTTTTTAAAATAATTATTCTGAAGAATACATATATTATTGATTCGGCATTTCTAGTAACTTTTTTAGTTTTAACACAATTGATTTTACTTTCCTCTACAAATTCAAATAAATAATTATCGTTTTATTTGCATTATCAATTCGTTTTATATAATCTCATTTATAAAGAAATAAGGAAGTCATATAAATATGAATGAAAAAGATATACAAATATTATTGAACAAAATATTAGGCAAAAATAGTAAGGTTATTCATCCTCTTATCGGAGGAATGATGAATCGTTCTTATGTCGTTGAAGATCATAATCATAAACAATATGTTTTATATATTTCAACACCTGAAGCAAACGAATTAGTGGATCGATGTTTAGAACAAGAAAATCAAAATCTCGTCAACGAATTAGGCATCACTAGTAAGAACATCTATTTTGATACCACTAGTGGGATTAAGATCAACGAATATATCGAAGGCTCATCATTAGATAAAATCGATTCCTTCTCATACGATAAACTCGCTATCTTATTCCATACCCTTCATAATAGCAAAGCCTTATCTAAAGAAGACTATAACCCATTTCTTAGATTTGAAGGATATGTCGCTAATAGGAAGAAATATCATAAAGAGGACGAGGAGAAATATTTAGAATTACTGGATTTATTATGTGAACATAAAGCTTATCTAGAATCACAAGAAAAAAGACTAACTCATAACGATGCTCAAAGAAGCAATATCATTAAAACTCCTAACGATAATTATTATTTCATCGACTTTGAATTCATGGCTAATAATGATCCAATTTATGATATTGCAACATTTGGAAATGGCGATGTCAAAGAAGGAAGAAAGCTTCTCGATTATTATTTTGATTTTAAGCCCACTAAAGATGAAATTAAACGCTACTACTTATGGAGGATATACATTTCACTTCAGTGGTATAACGTCGCTATTACTAAACATTATCAAGGAGAGGGAGCTACTCATGGATTTAACTTCTTAGATGTCGCTTCTCACTTTTTAAATAACGCACTAAATGCACGAGACGGTTTTCAAAAAGAGTGCTTATAACCATACTTTATTAATTTTATCTTCGACAAATAAGTCGAAATTTAAGTCGAAATAAATGTTAAATCAAAATGACATTTATTTTATAATTTTTGAGTTACCAGATTTTATGTATTTTTTTAGATACGTAATAATACAATGCATAAAAAATATCTTTTAATTATAATTGAGTTCATTTTGTATCACTTAATTTCTTTTTGCTTGCTTCCTTTGATGCAGTTATACTTCCAATATCAAAAAGTGTGTTTATACACAAAAAAGGAAAATGATATTGTAAATTTAACTGAATTATGAGAAATTAATATCAGAAAATGTGTAAATACACAATAAAGGAAAATAGATATGGAAATTAAAAGAGAATATTACTTAAATAAACTAATCAATAAAATGAACAATAAAATGATTAAAGTAATAACCGGCATTAGACGTTCTGGTAAATCATATTTACTTGACCCAATCTTTAAAAATTATCTATTAAGTCAATCTGTAGAAGAAGACCATATCATCAAATTAGAGTTAGATTCCATTGAAAACGAATATTTAACAAAAGATGCTTTAAAACTGTATTCTTACATAATGAATAAAGTAATAGATAAAGATACCTATTACATACTTTTAGATGAAATTCAAAAAGTTGATAACTTCGAAAGCTTATTGAATAGTTTATTGAGAAAACCAAATTTAGATGTCTATGTAACAGGTAGCAATTCCAAATTTCTTTCTAGCGATATCGTCAGCGAATTTCGAGGCCGAGGTGATGAATTAAGAATATATCCTTTAACCTATAAAGAATTCTATGAATGCTATAGTGATAAAACAAATGCTTTAAATGATTATATGACTTATGGAGGTATGCCTTATATTTTGTCTTTAAATAGTGACGAAGAAAAAGTAGCGTATTTAAATTCGCTTTTCAATTTAACTTATATTAAAGATATAATCGAAAGATATCACATACAAAAAGATGATGTGTTAGAAACGATTATAAACATCCTTTCCTCTTCTATTGGAAGCTTAACAAATCCGAAGAGATTAACGGAAACGTTCATATCAAAAGGTTATAAGCAAATAAATAGAATAACCATCAATAATTACATCAACTATTTAATTGATGCTTTCTTAATTAATAAGGCTGATCGTTATGACATCAAAGGAAATAGTTACATAAACACTCCTTCAAAATATTTCTTTACTGATCTAGGACTAAGAAATGCAAGATTAAATTTCCGCGATTTAGCTAAAGACCATCTCATGGAAAATCTTATTTACAACGAACTAATAAGCCAAGGATACACAGTGGATGTAGGCGTTATAGACCGTTATGAGAAAAATAAAGAAAACATTACAATAAGAAAAGAATTCGAGATTAATTTTGTCTGCAATAAAGGAAATAAAAGATATTACATTCAATCAGCCTACGCTATGCCAACAGAAGAGAAAATCAATCAAGAACAAAAAGGACTTATATGTATCAAAGATAATTACAAAAAGATTATTATTGTTAACGATAAAATCAAACCATGGTATAACGATAAAGGTATTTTAATAATCGGCTTAGAAGAATTCTTATTAAATCCTGATAACATCAATTACTAGTTATTTAAACTCTTAATAAATAAGGCTCTCCAAGGCAAACAGGAATATTTCGGTTCTTTACAAATAAAGGGGCAATAAAAATAAAAAGTTAGGTCGCATTAATATTGTAGCGAATTTGGAAATAAGTATTTTATTTAACGCACAATAGTAAATAACAACTATCAAAAATATTTTAACCTAAGCATAAGAGTCTAAACCTTGTTTTAACTACTTAAATGTCGCTTCTTGCTTCCTAAATAAGGCACTAAATGCACGAGACGATTTTCAAAAAGAGTACTTATAATCATACTTTATTAATTTTATCTTCTACAAATAAGTCGAAATTTAAGTCGATATTTAAGTCGAAATTTAAGTCGAAATAAATGTTGAATTAAAATGACATTAATTTTATAATTTAGGTAGACATTAGGAGTAAATATATGAGTCTACCAATTAATGTAAATGATTTAATTTTAGAAAGAATAGTTGAGTCAAATAGATTAGACTATAAAAAAGGATTTGAACCTAACTCGATCATACATAGCATATGTGCTTTTGCTAATGACATTGATAATACCGGAGGTGGCTACATTATTATTGGAATAGAAGATGATAATGGCCGGCCAAAACTTCCCATTATTGGAATAATGGAAGAAAAGGTTGATAAGATATTAAAAGATTTAATCGGTTATTGTAATCAAATAGAGCCGAGATATCTTCCCATTGTTGAACCTGTCAAATTTCAAAATAAAACAATTATTGTGATATGGTGTCCTGCGGGTTATGGTCGACCATATAAAGCTAGTGAAGACGTATTCACTAAATCAAATAAATACTATTACATTAGAAAAATGAATAGTTCATTAAGAGCTAAACATGAAGAAGAAAGGGAATTGTTTTACATTTCAGAAGATATTCCATTTGACGATAGACCGAATCTCGCGGCTAATATTGATGATATTGATGTAAGCTTATTAAGAAAACATCTTTATGATTCTAATAGCGATTTATATGAGTTGTCTTTAAAGATGTCCACATTAGAAATTGCATCAGCAATGCAACTCGTCAGTGGCCCTGATGAATATATAAGACCACGAAATATTGCTTTATTAATGTTTAATGAAAACCCTGAAAAATTTTTCCGTGGAGCAAGAATAGAAGTCGTTGATATTCCAAACCCAACTGGAGAAGGAATGGTTGAAAAAATATTTAATGGCCCAATTCAACGTCAATTAAAAGATGCCCTTTTATATATTAAAAATTATGTACTTGAAGAAAAGATATATAAATTTGATGACAAAGAAGAAGCTAAAAGAATATTTAATTATCCATATCGAACAATTGAAGAATTATTAACTAATGCTGTTTATCATAAAGCTTATACAATCAATGAACCAATAACAATTAGAATAACACCAGAAGAGATGGAAATAACAAGCTTCCCAGGATTTGATCGCAGCATTACCAACGAAAACATAAAAGATTATAAAATAAGATCTAGAATATATAGAAATAGACGTATCGGTGACTTTTTTAAAGAAGTAAAGTTAACTGAAGGAAGAAACACTGGCATCCCTAATGCTTTAATAGCCTTAAAAGAAAATGGCTCTGAATATCCTATTTTCGAAATGGATGAAGAGAGAAGATATTTGTCCGTCATTTTAAAAATAAATAAAGCGTTTATCAAAAAGAATTATCGTAAAAACGTAAATAAGCGTTTATCAAAAAAAGAAATTAAACAAAACGTTTTAAAAGTAATTCAAAAAGAACCGTTATCGATGAATAAAATAGCCAAAAGATTAGGCTATAAATGTATCTCAAAAACATTAAGTACGGTTATTAATGAAATGGAAAAAGATGCATATTTAAAACAATATAAAATAGGTAGAAAATCTTCTATACAAATTACTCAATTAGGGAAAAAGCAAATTAAAAAGAATAATTAAGATAATATCGCTTGATTATATTTTCATGCAGACATCCCAAACCCGCCAGATGACAGTGCGTAAATTGCCAACTCCATTACAATCGCCAACAAGATGAACATGTTTAGATTTATTAAATTTAGGTGTTGGAATATAGCCAATAGAAGTAATCACTTTGCTACCCACTAATACGAGGTCTTTGCCCTCTTTATCAGTAATGATTAACCCGTCTTTAGTTATTTCTTTAGCTTTCGCTTCTAAATATACTGGAACCTTATGTAATTCAAGATATTCTCTTAAGAAAGATGAATTAGCTAAACATACACCCTTAACCGCGATAAGGTCGTTTTTCATCTCAACGATTTGAGGTTTCTTACCTTGTAAGAGTAAATCATAAGCAATCTCGCAACCGGTTAAGCCTCCACCAATGATGATAGGACTATCGCCGACATCTTTCTTACCTAATAGATAATCACATGCTTCCACCGCTAATTCGTTTCCTTTGATATGTAAAGTTCTCGCTTTCGCACCAGTAGAAACAATCACTTCATCAGCGGCTAATTCATCAAGAGAATTGATTTCTTTATTTAAATGGACATTGATATTCTTATATTTATATATTTGAAGTTTATACCACTCAATTAATTCCCTATCTCTTTCTTTAAATGAAGGTGAAGCCGCGGCGATAAAGATGCCACCTAAAACATCACTTTTTTCATATAAGTCGACATCATGTCCTCTTTTAGCAAGGAGTAAAGCGGATTCCATTCCCCCTATTCCTCCTCCAATAACAGCCACGTGTTTCTTCCTTTTAGCTTTTATAATCTTATATTTATATGATTGCATAGTTTCAGGATTAAGAGCGCATCTTGCCATATGAGTGGCATCAGATAAAGTTTGATCATTAGCTACGCCTTTATAATGACACATATTAAAGCAACCATTATGGCAACATATACAAGGTCTAATTTCTTCTAATTTATCATCGATTAATTTGCTAACCCATTCCGGATCCGCTAAAAATTGACGAGCTACCCCCATCGCGTCAATCTTACCTTCTTTTATCGCTTTCGCGGCTATATCAGGCGTCATTCTTCCGGCGCAAACAACTGGTATATCAACAAATTTCTTAATGTGTTCAACATCACTTAAATTACAATTGGTGGGCATATATCCTGGTGGATGAGCCCAGTACCAAGCATCATATGTCCCGTTATCACAGTTAAGCATATCATAACCAGCATCTTGTAAATATTTAGCGGCCCATTCACTTTCTAACATATCTCTTCCGACTTCAACATAATCCTCTCCTGGTAACGCTCCTCTTCCAAATCCTTTAGTTTTAGAAACGACAGAATAGCGAAGCGAGACTGGGAAATCTTCTCCACATGCCTTTTTAACCGCTTTAACTATTTGAACAGGGAAACGATATCTATTTTCTAAACTTCCACCCCATTTATCTTTTCTTAAATTGGTATATCTCATCGTAAATTGATCAATTAAATAGCCTTCATGAACAGCATGGATTTCCACTCCATCAACACCGGCATCTTTGCACAATTTAGCGATTCTAGCAAAGGCTTCAATCATCTTATTAATTTGTTTATCACTAAGCTCTTTAGCAATCACTGTTTCATCCCATCGATTAGGAGTATTTGATGCACTAGCGCATAAATAATCAACGTTAAGAATAGGTTTAAGTAATAATCCTAATAACTTATTTTTCGCCGCTTTTGACATCAAAGCATTAATAGCCATACTGCGACCAAATCCCGCAGTTAATTGAACAAACATTTTGGCTCCAGTCTTATGGAATTCTTTCATATATTCCTTAAGCTGCTTATACATATGTTTATTAGAATAAAGCCATCCTCCTAACATTGGATTCTTAATAGGAGCGATGCCTGGTAAAACTAAACCAACATTATTTTTCGCCTTCTCTAATAAAAATTTCGCGGCTTCTTTATCAAAATGAGCGGGTTCCATCCATCCAAAAATAGAAGTTCCACCCATCGAAGTTAAAACAATTCGATTCTTAATCTCAACATCCCTAATCTTCCAAGGAGTAAATAATGGAGCATATATATCTTTCATAACAAGGTTCCTCTTTTCTCTTTAATTATAAATTAAAAGAAATAAAACGCCTATATAAAAAAGAGCCCCAGGAAGAAGCTCTTAATCAATATTTATTTATTTTAAATTATTGTCTAACTTTCTTTTTCTTAGTTAAGGCATATGCTCCAAATGAAGAAAGAGCAACTAAAGCAATAATAGTAGTAGAAAGTAGAGCGGCACTATTCTTGGATAAGAGATTAACATTTCTATTAGCACCACTTGCACTTCTTGTTACAGTTGGTCCATCAGTCCATAAAGTAAGAGTAGTATATCTAGTCACTATATGAATATATCTATTACGAGCATTAGGTATATTTTGTTTTTCAGATTCATTAAACTCAGATTTCGCACCGACAGTCAAATTAGAAAAATTAGTTGACCAAGTTGACCAAATGTCAGATAACGCAGAAGAATGATCCGCTGCTTGTCCATCAGTGCTACAAATAGTAGATGTAGCGGATATAAAATTATCAGCAAACTTAGAAGCCGCAACAGTGGAATTCTCTTGAATATATATCTTTTTATGATCCAAATTATTATTTTCATATCCTTCATTACATAAAGGTTTGAAATATATATCAACAGTTATATCTTTGCTAACAGTTATATTTGCATTTTCGTTGGCACAACTTAAATATGAACTAAGATCTGATTGAAGTTCAATTTGTCCATATGCAAAAAAAGTATTTCCAGTCTTAATATAAATTTTAAATTCATCATTTTCAGTTAAGCTAACTCCACTAGCGCATAATTCATAATAAGGGTCACTATCTTTATAAGAAGCGGTCATTGAAATGCCATCATCATTCCACTTAAGATTTTTTTCACTAATTTTACCTTTAACATAAAAATCAGATGGTGAGCACCAATAAGATTCATTTGTCCACCCAGTCAAAATGCAAAGGTTTTTATCTAAATTTCCATTAGTGTATGAGTAAGTAGTACTATAATTAAAAACATTAGAAGTATCACTTGATTTTACTCTTTTGAAAGTCACACTAGAAGAAGCACTTATTTTAGTTGTTTCAACATCGACATACCAAATGCATCTAGATTTCCAAGTACATTCTTTATATGTAGAATCACTAAAGTAAACAAGGGTTCTAGCATTATTGTCCCAATGATTGGAAGAATTATTATATGCCGCTAAAGCATTTAAATAAATTCTTTGTGTAGTTGAATTTTCTTCAGCCTTCACTTCTTTTTCATTATTTTTATTAACTAAAACCCCACTCGTGGTAGCTACACCACATAATAGTGTTAATATAAAACTAACAATAATATTTCTAAATTTATTTTTCATTCTTTTTCCTCCCTTGGAAATAAGAATTAGCGATGAATGTAAAAATAATAAAATTATTTTACGTTCCAGGAAAACGTTGTCAAGACTTTTTTTCTTATATTGTAATTATACCGTTATTTGTTTGTAGGCATTTATACCGTTATTTGTTTCTACCCATAGCCCTCATGAGGGCTCGCATTATACCGTTATTTGTTTCCACTTAACTATTTATAGTTCATATTATTTTTACGGAAAGGTGATATTATGAACAAATTAAAAAATAGTTATGTTGAAGCTATTATTCTTAAAGCATTAAACAAAGAGATTTCCACAAGTTATGCTGCTTGCAAATTAGGCGTTACAAAACAGTATGTTAATAAGCTTAAAAGGCGTTATATCGATGATGGAATAAACGCTTTTGAACATGGGAACAAAGGTAAACAAAGATCGTGGAAAATAGAAGAAAATGTAAAAAAGAAAATTATCGAATTATATGAGACTAAATATTCCGGTTTTAATTTTCGACATTTTCACGAGAAATTAAAAGAAAAAGAATGTATAAATATTTCTTATAAACATTGCATTCGATTCTTACAAAAGCCTCTTTTAAGTCGCCAAAAAGTCATAAGAAAAAAAGAAAAGAAAATCTCCATCCATATCGTCCAAGAAGAAAGTGTTTTGATGAACTTTTGCAAATTGATTGTAATTAATCATCTTTTTTAAGTTTAAATTCTTCAAATTATTTAAGGCTGTTGT
>CAVDWX010000075.1:0-23204 GCA_963612735.1 Gemmiger formicilis
GATATGGAAAGCGCTCATCCAATGGATAGATTATTATGCGGTGATGTTGGATTTGGTAAAACGGAAGTGGCGTTCATTGCTGCATATAAAGCGATATTATCTAATAAACAAGTAGCGATATTATGTCCTACTACGCTCCTGGCTAGGCAGCACTATGAAGTCGCTTTGGAGCGTTTTACTCCTTTTGGCGTTAGAATAGCTATATTTTCTCGACTCATTCCCGAAGCGAAACAAAAAGAATATATCAAAGGTATAGAAAACGGCGATATTCATCTCATCATTGGTACACACCGTTTATTATCAAAAGATATTGTTTATAAAGATTTAGGCTTATTAATTGTTGATGAAGAACAACGCTTTGGAGTGGAACAAAAAGAACGATTAAAAGAATTAAAAGAAAGTATCGATGTTTTGACTCTTAGTGCGACCCCTATTCCTCGGACTTTACAAATATCGTTATTAGGAGTCCGTTCGCTTTCTCAAATCAATACCCCACCTAGTGAAAGAATGCCGATACAAACATTTGTCATTCCTTATAAAAGTGATGTCGTCAAAGAACTAATTGAAAAAGAATTATCAAGAAATGGACAGGTCTATTATTTGCATAATAATGTTTCGACCATTTATATGACAGCTTCGAAAATTCAAAGAATGATTCCAAGTGCGAGAGTGGGAGTGGCTCACGGACAAATGGAGAAAAATAATATCGAAGAAGTGATGTCTTCTTTCTATAACGGAGATATCGATGTTTTAGTATGTACTTCTATTATTGAAAATGGAATCGATATTGCTAACGCTAATATGATTATCGTTGAAGATAGTGAAAATTATGGCTTATCGCAGTTATATCAAATCAAAGGGCGAGTGGGACGTAGCGATCGCATAGCTTATGCCTATTTAATGTATAACGGAAATAAGGAACTAAATGATAAGACGAAAAAAAGATTAAAAGCCTTGCAAGATTTTAGTGAACTAGGAAGTGGCTATAAGATTGCTCAAAGAGATTTAATGATTCGCGGTGCTGGAGATATTTTAGGACCTGACCAAGCTGGTTATATTGATTCGATTGGCTTAGATTTATATTTGAAATTATTAAATGAAGCCGTGAAGGAAAAAGAAACTGGTGAAGTAACTAATTTACCAGAAGTAAAGATAAACACCAATATTCCAATCGATGCATATATACCGGATAGTTACATCAAAGAAGATAAAATCGAATTATACCAAGAGATTATGTCTAGTAACGATTCAACTTCTTTATCTAATTTAAAAAATAAAACTATCGACATATATGGACCATTACCTAAAGAAGTGGATCTCTTATTTTTAAAACGAAATATCGATTTACTCATTAATCAAACACATGTCACGACTTTTAAAGATTATCCTAAATTCATTGAGATATATTTAGGGGAAGAATATGCTTCTATTAAGGGAATTGGTAATATCTTATTCGAAGCTCTTATTCCCTACATTTCAAAGATGAAGATATCTTATGTCAATCGAAGATTTAAAATAGTCTTAAATAAGAGTATGACCTATTTAAAAGATTTAGAAGGTATATTACTTTCTTTAAGTCATATTAAAATATAAAAGTTATGAGAATTGATTTATTTTTAAAACAATCGACATTATTAAAAAGAAGAACTTTAGCCAAAGGATATTGCGAACTTGGATTTGTTTTAGTCAACGGTAAAAAAGTAAAACCAAGTAGCAATGTTAATGATGGTGATATCATAGAAATCAGTTTAGGAAAAAGAATTGTTATTGCTCGAGCCGTCATTAAAGTTACTCCAAAGAGGGAATTTGGCTCTTATCAGTTAATTGAGGTAAAAGAATTAAGTGAACATTAATTTAGATAAGAATAAATTTTATTTACTTGGGTGTTCTTATGGGCCTGATTCAATGGCTCTATTAGATATTTTATACACTCATCATTATTCTTTTGCGGTCGCGCATGTCAATTATCATTTAAGAGAAGAATCGAATTATGAAATGACATCATTAAAGCAATATTGTTTAAAAAGAAATATTCCTTTTTATTGCTATGAGGACACTATTGGATTTGATAAAGGTAATACCGAAGCAATATGCCGTGATGTGCGATTTAATTTCTTTAAATATCTTCTTGATACATATCATTTCGATAGCGTTCTTTTAGCGCATCATCTCGATGATTTATTAGAGACTTATCTACTTCAAAAAATGAGAAATAATCTTGTTATTTATTATGGATTACAAGAAGAAACATATATTAAAGAAATTAAAATTATAAGGCCACTTTTAACCTATGAGAAAAAGGATTTGATTGAATATTGTAGGGTCAATAAAATTCCATTTTCCATCGATAAAACCAATCTTGAAAATAATTATTTAAGAAATCAAATTCGACATCAAATCATTGAAAAAATGGATAGAAAAGAAAAAGAATTGTTACTACAGGAAATTAACGATAGAAACAAAGAATTAGAACTGATGTTTCTAAAAATAAATAGTTTAGATTTACATGTTGTTAATACAATATTAAGTTTAGACGAAACGAGCTATTTATACGCTCTTAATAAAAGCGTAAAAGAAAGTGGATTTAATCGATCTATTTCGAAAAAATTAGGATTAGAACTTAAAAAGATTATGCTTTCTAAAAAGAGTAATGTCTCTTTTAAAATTGATGAATCATTTTATTTTATTAAAGAATATGGTCGCTTTTATTTTTTAAATTCAATCGATGAAAAACCTTATTCTTTTACCTTAACTGAGCCCACATTTTTAGATAATGAATATTTTTATTTAGATTTTAAAGGGGATACGTTAAACCGCAATGTCAGTCAGGATGATTATCCTATTACTATTAGAACTGGAAGAAATAGTGATAAGATAAAAATTAATGATTATAGCGTAACTTTACGGCGATTATATATCGATTGGAAAATGCCTCTTATGTTAAGAAAAAGATGGCCAGTCATCGAAGATAAATATGGACAAATCATTTATGTCCCTAAATATTCTAAAGATTTTAAAATAAGCGATAATCTTAATTTTTATGTGAAGGTAAATTGATAGATTTTTATTAGATATAATTTAATTGTCTTTTTATTTTACAAAGAGCAAAAAATCTATATAATTTTTATATCGTGTTCTTAGAACACATATTGATTAAATTAATCAAATATTAGGAGGAACAACAATGGCTGAACCAAATCAACAAAAACGAGGCTTCTCATGGGGCTTTATCTTCTCTTTACTTATTACTATTGCTGTCGTTGGTACAATGGCTTATCTTCTTTTTGGAACCGATCGTTCTGATACGCTTAATGCAAGTCAATTTGTTTCACATCTTGAAAATGACCGCGTCGTTTCAGTTGTTGAAACTCCTAAATATGAATCTATTATCGTCTTAAAAGGTAAATATAAACCAAGCAGCGAATCCGCTACTGTTAAATCATATGTTGCTCGCATTAACTATAATCAATATACGAGTCTTGAATTTAGTTATAGTTATCAAAAAGATGGTGATGGTAGTACTATTATCATTACCGATACTTCAATCAATAAATTAATCGTTGATAAATATGAAGAAGCTAATAATCCAAAAGAATTCTCCTATAGTGTTAATGACCCATATGAAGTCTCTTGGTGGGATCAATGGGGACCAACCATTATCTTATTGGCAGGTTCATTAATCATTGTCATCATCTTGATGTCAAGATTGTCTGGTTCCATTGGTGCGAGTAACAATCGTGCATTAGACTTCAATCGTTCTCGCGCTCGAAGAGAGACTCATTCTAAAGTTAGATTTACTGATGTAGCGGGATGTGACGAAGAAAAATTAGAAATGCAAGAAATCGTTTCTTATTTAAAAGAACCGAGAAAATACGCTAAATTTGGAGCAAAATTACCTCGTGGTATCTTACTTGTTGGGCCACCAGGAAGTGGTAAAACTTTACTCGCCAAAGCGATTGCTGGAGAAGCAGGTGTTCCGTTTTATTCTATTTCTGGCTCTGATTTCGTTGAAATGTTTGTCGGCGTTGGCGCGGGTCGAGTTAGAGATATGTTTAGAGTGGCTAAAGAAAACGCTCCTTGCTTAGTTTTTATCGATGAAATAGACGCTGTCGGTCGACAACGTGGCGCTGGTCTTGGTGGAGGAAATGATGAAAGAGAACAAACCCTCAACCAATTGCTTGTTGAAATGGATGGATTTTCTGATAATTCCGGAATTATCGTCATTGCGGCAACAAATAGAGATGATGTATTAGATCCTGCTTTATTAAGAGCGGGAAGATTCGATCGTAAAATTACTGTCTCCCTTCCAGATCGCGAAGGAAGAGAAGCTATTTTTAAAGTCCATGCTCGAAATAAACATATTGCCAGTGATGTTAATTTTAATGCCTTAGCCAAAAGAACTGTTGGTTTTTCAGGCGCTGATATTGAAAATATCTTAAATGAAGCCGCTATTTTAGCGGTTAGAAAAAATAAAGAAGCGATTACTATGAGTGAAATCGATGAAGCTATTGACCGTAGAATCGCTGGACCCGCTAAATCATCTAGAGCTTTAAATCGTCATGAAAGAGAAATCGTCGCCTATCATGAAGCTGGACACGCTATTATCGGTTTAAAAATGCCTCATAGCGACAAAGTCCAAAAAATTACGATTGTTCCTCGCGGAAATACTGGTGGACATGTTCGTATGACTCCGGAAGAAGATCGATTCATTCTCACTAAAAAAGAACTCGAAGCTCGAATTGTTGGCTATCTCGGTGGAAGAAGTAGTGAAGAAACTTTCTTTGATGATGTTTCTACTGGGGCACAAAACGATATTGAAGTAGCAACTAGAATTGCAAGAATGATGGTCACTGAATTAGGAATGTCTTCATTAGGACCTATTCAATATGAAAATGATACTAGTTCCGTTTTCTTAGGTAGAGACTATACTTCAATGCAAAAGAATTTCGCGGCCGCCACTGCGGAAGAGATTGATAAAGAAGTGAGAAAAATAATTGAAGAAGCTCATAAAGAAGCTCTTAAGATAATTGCAGATAATAAAGAAGATGTCATTCTCATCGCTAAGACTTTATTAGAACATGAACAAATTACCGCAGAAGAAATTGATTATCTTTTAGAACATCGTCATCTTAAACGCGATGAAGTAGAAGAACAAACCCCTCCCACTTCAACTCCTATTGATAACAATTTGGAAGGAGATAAATAGAGAGGCTCTTAACCTCTCTTTTCTTTATGTTTAAGATTGGTGACAAAGAAATAAAAGGGAAAGTGGTCCTCGCCCCGATGGCGGGTATAACCTCCAGTGGTTATCGTTCCTTTATGGGGAAATTTAATCCTAGCATTATGTATAGTGAAATGATTTCTGATATGGGGTTAATCTATCAAAACGAAGAAACATTATCTTATTTAAAATTTGAAAAGAGCGACATTCCCGTTGGCGTTCAATTATTTGGAAGTGAACCAGAAAATCTTGCAAAAGCGGCTTTAATTGTCAAAAAATGCGCTCCTTTTATAGATTTCATTGATGTTAATATGGCGTGTCCTGTGCCTAAAGTTAGCAAAACTGGGGCTGGTTCGGCTTTACTTTTAGAGCCTAAAAAATGCGGAGAAATAATTCGAAAAATTAAAGAAGCTACCCATTTACCGGTTTCCGCTAAAATTAGGCTTGGTTATTACGATTCTAATTTGAATTATTTAGAAGTGATAAAAGAACTAGAAGGTGCGGGTGTTTCTTTTATTGCCCTACATGCGAGAAGCGCTAAGCAATTATATGCCGGTTCACCACAATATGAACTGATTAGAAATTTAAGAGATAAGATGAACGTACCACTTATCATTTCTGGAAATATCTATTCAGCGGAAGATGCCAAAAATGCATTAGAGATTACTAAAGCCGATGCAGTCATGGTAGCGCGTGGAGGAATCGGTAATCCCTTACTAATTACCCAAATTAATGAGCTACTTGAATTTGGTGAAGTGAAATCTTATTCCAATTTAGATTTACAAATTCAGTACTGTAATGAATTAGCTTTAGAACTTATTAAAGAAAAAGGAGAAGATAAGGCTATGAGAGTTTATCGTGGAATTGGTCCTAAATTCTTTTCAGGATACAAAAATATGAAAAAATATCGGGGATTAATTAGCACTACTTTGAACGATTATTCATCCTTGATAGATATTCTAAAACAAATAAAAGAAGAAAATTTAAATGAGTAAACGACTTTCATTAATGAAAATAATATAAAAAAGTATATGATAAAAAAGCGAGGTAAAAAATATGGCAAACACTGAATTAAATAATCTAAATGATCAGGAACTCAATCGACGCGAGAAATTGAATCGATATCGTAATGAATTTAAAATTGATCCTTTTGGGCATTCTTTCAAAGTCTCTCATTCTATTGAAGAAATCAGAAAATTATGTGATAAAAAGGACGCTAAAAAGTTAGAAAAATTAAATTTAGTGGTTTCGATTGCTGGACGTATTAAATTCATGCGCAAAATGGGGAAAGCCTCATTTGTTAATATTCAAGATAAAACTGGACACATCCAACTATATTTAGGAATCGATGTCGTCGGTAAAAAATCTTTTGAATTATTTAAACTCGCTGATATTGGAGATATTATCGGGGTTAAGGGTAGAGTAATGCTTACTCGTACTGGTGAACTTACCGTTAGAGTGGAAAAATATACTCATTTAACCAAATGTTTAAGGCCATTACCTGAAAAATTCCATGGCTTGACGGATATTGAAGAAAGAAGTAGACGAAGATATCTTGACTTAATCATGAATGAAGAAGCTCGAAAAGTGGCTTTTGCTCGGCCTAAATTAATTAGATCCATTCAATCCTATTTAGATTCTTTAGGATATGTTGAAGTGGAAACTAGTGTTCTTTCTCCTATTTTAGGTGGGGCTAATGCTCGACCATTTATCACTCATCATAATACCCTTGATAAAGATTTTTATTTACGCATTGCTACTGAATTAAATTTAAAACGTCTACTTGTTGGTGGGATGGAAAAAGTATATGAAATTGGACGCTTATTTAGAAATGAAGGAATGGATGCCACTCATAACCCAGAATTTACCACGATTGAGGCGTATGAAGCTTATGGTGACTTACAGTCTATGCGAAAACTCGCTGAAGGTTTAATTCGTAAAGCCGCTAAAGACGTCACAGGAAGCGCGATAATTACTTATCAAGGTAAAACTATTGACTTTAAATCTCCGTTTAAATGGATATCGATGAATGACCTTATTAAGGAAAAGACCGGAATTGATTTTTCGAAAGTGACTACATTTGAAGAGGCTAAAGGCTACGCTGAACAAAGACATATCAAATTGGACAAATTTAAAAATACAATTGGTCATGTCATGAATGAAATATTTGAAGAATGCTGTCAAGATGAACTCATTCAACCGACATTTGTCTATTCTTATCCTATTGAAGTATCACCTTTAACTAAAAAAGGTAAAGATCCTCGATTTGTTGAACGATTTGAATTATTTGTTAATGGCAAAGAACTAGCAAATGCCTATACTGAATTAAATGATCCGATTGACCAAAAAGAAAGATTTATTGCACAACTTAAAGCTAAAGAATTGGGCGATGATGAAGCTAATGAAATGGATAACGATTTCATTGAAGCGCTTGAATATGGGATGCCTCCCGCTGGTGGAATTGGGATGGGAATTGATCGATTAGTTATGCTATTAACAGATCAAGCCTCGATTCGAGAAGTTATTCTCTTTCCAATGATGAAAGATCGTTAATATAAATATTAAGAGTACTGAAAAGTATTCTTTTTTAAACTTTTTTTAAAATAATTTGTCATTTTCTTCCTATATATATAATGAGGAGATGTTAATTATTTGACTACACGCATATGTGCACCTTTACAAAATTATTTCAAATAGGTATAATAGGACCGCTAAAAGTTAGCAAATACTCTCTGCTGTTAAAATTTTCTAACAGCCAGAAGACCAGAGGGAGGTAAAAAAATGCGCAAATACGAAATTATGTACATTTTAAGAGCCGACTTAGATGAAGAAGCCCGTAAGGCAGAAATGGCTAAATTAGCCAAAATCCTTACTGACAAAGGCGCTACGATTAACAAAGTAGATGAATCCTTAGGCTTACGTGACTTAGCTTATCCTATTAAGGATGAGACCAAAGGTTACTATGTCGTCCTTAGAGTGGAAATGGGCAATGAAGCGATTAATGAATTCAATCGTCTCGTTCGCATCAATCCAAACGTGCTACGTCATTTAATTGTCGTCGATCACGAATAAGGAGGATAATCTTTTATGATTAATCGAGTTGTTTTAGTGGGTCGCTTGACTCGTGACCCCGAACGCAGAAACAAGAATTCTGATAATGCTGTTTGTGCGTTTACGGTAGCTGTTGATAACCGCACCAAGAATCCAGATGGAACTAGAAGCACTAGCTTCATCAATTGTGTAGCTTTCGCTCAGCAAGCTGAAAATATGTTGAAATATGTTCAAAAAGGCTCATTAGTGGGCATTGAAGGTCGACTTAATCAACGTTCTTTCACTCGCCAAGATGGTACTAAGGGATCTGTAGTTGAAGTATTATGTGATTCCGTACAATTCTTAGAACCAAAAGGTAGTAATTCTAATTTAGAAACACCAACCTTTGATGATAATGATTCTAACGAGGGAAATAAAAATCTTGATAATTTAGACTTGCCTGATGATGACCTTCCATTCTAAGAAAGGATTTTAAAAAATGGCATTTAAAAAGGTAAGACCACACAAAAAAGTTTGCTATTTCAAGAAAAATAATGTTAAACACATCGATTATAAAGATGTGGAAATGCTTAAAATGTTCATCACTCCAAGTGGAAAAATTTCTCCACGTCGAGCGACTGGAACATGCGCTAAACATCAAAGAGAATTAGCAGTGGCAATTAAAAACGCTCGTTTCATGGCGTTATTACCATTCATTCAAGACTAATAAGGTAATTAATTTATAATAAAAAGCCGTCTAATTTAACGGCTTTTTTTCTATTCTTCGATATTAATATTTTCTTTGCTTTTATCTTCTTTATTATCATCTTCTATTAATATAGGTAAGGGATGATACCAGTGATAAATTGCTTCGATAATAAAAACAAGAGCAACATAAAGTAGTGCGACACCGATTTCATATCTGAATAAATTGACTCCGTTAAAACCAGTAAAACTATTATCCTTAATCAAATTTATTAAAGAAATGATATCTAAAACGATAAGAGCTAGGGCACTGGGAAGTAATAATACTTTATCTAATAAAGAATTTTTCTTTCTCTTTTTTTCTGATTTTATCGTCCAAATAAAATCGATTATCGCCCAGCATCCTCCAATTAACGTAATGATAGTAAAGGCCCATTTCTTCCAGTCGAGAACCTTGATAATTCCGAGTAAAAATAAGATCCCTAACGCTATCGCGATTAAAGAAAAAACGATTAATTCGATGGTGTATATGAGTTTTGCTTTAGTTAGTTCATCCATTTTCTTTTTCATAATTTTTTAACTTCCTTTTTAACATTATAAAGACTTCGATATCATTAGTTTAATTTTTATTGTTATTTTATCGATTTATATTCTTTTTTATCTTTGAGTTTTACTACTTTTATATTTATATAAGAATTCGGATAGTTTATAATACAAGCGATATCGACTTATGGGAAAGAAACTAAAAAAAATTAAAATTGCCTCCTTTATCATCATCATGTTGGAATTCATCCTCATTGGGGTTTTTGCTATTTTTTATTTCCTCGATTTGTATCACATTAAAAATTATGTTAAAGATGTCTACGTTATCATCGGAGCTTTAGGATTAGTTTTTATTAATTGTTTATTTATTTGGGCTAATACAATTAGATTATCTTTATTAAGACAAAAGACTGATTTACGCGCTGCAGAAGTAATTGGTAGCGATATCCAAGAAGCTTATAACTTTGGCATGATTGGTTTAGCGGTCACTGACGAAAATGATATTGTTTTATGGACCAATGATTTATTTAAACTTAGACATATCGACATCATCGATAGCAATATTTTGTCTTGGCAACCAGATTTAGAAATATTAAAAAATCCAAGCGGTCCTAACCCTATTGCCAAAATTGTCAATAATGGGAGGAATTATGAAGTCAAATATCTTCCTGATGCTGGCTTATGGATATTTAAAGATAATACCGATTTAGAATCTATTTATAATTATTCTAAAGAACAAGCACCTGTTGTTGGCATACTTGCTATTGATAATTATGACGATGTAGTTAGAGGTGAAGAAGATTATAACGATCTTGTTACCAAAGTAAAAAGTGAAATATTTAATTACGCTAAAGAACATACTGTTTTATTAAGAAGATTTAAAGACGAGAACTATTCTTTACTTTGTACCTATTCCTCATTTTGCGAGATGAAAGAAGATCATTTTTCCATTATCGATAAAGTGCGACAAGTTTCTTCAGGTGAAGATATTCCTTTAACTCTTTCCATTGGTTTAGCTCATGATTTTCCTGATGTCATCAAATTAAACGAATTAGCCTCCGCAGCATTAGATATTGCAATGTCTCGTGGTGGAGACCAAGTTGTTGTTTCAACTTACGGTGCGGAAATGGAATTTTATGGTGGTAAAACCGAAGCCCAAGAAAAACGTAATAGAGTTAGAATTCGTGTTTTAGCGGACTCTTTAATTAGCTTAATTAAATCAGGCTCTAACATCTTAGTGATGGGTCATAAAGATATGGATATGGATGCATTTGGAGCTTGTTTAGGAATTAAAGGAATATGTTTAAGACTAGGTAAACCTTGTAGCATTGTTGTTGATATCAAATCGACGGAAGCTAAAACAAGAGCGGCGATAACTTCCTCTTTCTCCAAAGAAGAATTAGAAAACCTCATCGTTTCTCCAAAAGAAGCATTAAATAAAGTTAATCCTGAAACATTGTTAGTTGTATGCGATGTTCATATTCCGAATATGACAATGTGCCCTGAATTATTAGATAAAGTCTCTAAAACTGTTGTTATTGACCACCATCGACGTGCGGAAGAATATATCGATTCACCTGTCTTTAATCATATCGATCCCGCGGCAAGTTCAACTTGTGAATTAGTGGCGGAATTCATTCGTTTCTCATCTATTAACCCGCGTATTGAATTATCTCCGATATTTGCGACGATTATGCTCTCTGGCATTTTCCTTGATAGCAGTTATTTTAAGAGCAAAAGTACTGGCATAAGAACTTTTGAAGCGGCGACGATATTAAAAGAATTTGGAGCGGATAACTCTTTAGCGGATGATCTTTTAAAAGATGATTTTGAAGAATATACGGAAGTTAATTCTATTATCAAAGATATGAAAACGATTAGCTACGGTGTGGTTTATGCCCTTGCTAATCCGGAAAAGATTTATGATAGAGCCACTATTGCGAAAGCGGCGAATACCTGTTTAACAATGAAAGGAATTCATGCCGTATTCATTTCTGGAAGAACTTCTAATAAGGAAATTAGGATATCAGCTCGAAGCGATGGTTTAGTCAATGTTCAATTATTGGCCGAAAAAATGGGTGGAGGTGGTCACTTCACCAGCGCTGCGGTGGTCTTTGAAAAGAGTAACCTTAGCGAAGTTGAGACGATTTTAGTTAATACAGTTAATACTTATTTATCCGATGCGAAAGCGGATGCTAGAAATAGAAAGAATGTGGAGGATTAGTTATGGAAGTCATTTTATTAAAAGATGTGAAAAAAGTTGGTAAGAAAAACCAAATCGTCAATGTGAGTGATGGCTATGCAAATAACTATTTGCTTCCCAATCGGCTTGCTGTTCCTTCGTCTAAAAAGTCGCAAGAAATATTAGAAGCACAAAAAGAAGATGCACGTTTATTAGAAGAAAAGATGCATAATGATGCTGAAAATTTATCCTTAACTTTAAAAGATATCGTTCTTGAATTTAAATTAAAAACAGGGAAAGACGGCAAATTATTTGGCTCCATCTCGTTAAAACAAGTCGCTGAATTATTAGAAAATAAACATAATATCAAAATCGATAAAAGAAAATTCTTAGATAAAGGTCCTTTTGATACATTAGGTTATTATAAATTGCGCATAGAACTCTATAAGGGTGTTGTTGGTCTTATTACCATTCATATCGAAGCGGAGAATTAAGATGGCTAAAAAAGTAAGCGATTTACCATATAATTCTCTAGCGGAAAAAGCTGTTTTAGGGAGCGCTTTACTTTCTAAAGATGCTTGTTTAGATGTCACTACTTCACTTGTGGAATCAGATTTTTATGAAGGTAAACATCAACTCATCTTTAGAGCCATTATGTCACTTAATCAACGAAATGTTCCCGTTGATGTTTTAACGTTGACTGAAGAATTAATCAATATGAAGGAGCTCGAAAATATAGGCGGAGTCGAATATTTAAAAGAATGTTCTGATTCGATGGTGGCTCTTTCTTCTTTACAATTTTATATCAAGATTGTTTACGACCAATCCGTTTTAAGAAGTATGCTTAATGCAGTTAGAGATATCAATAATAATTATTTAACTAAAGAATTAGATGATGTTAATGATTTCATTTTAAGTAGTGAAGAATTATTTAAAAGAGCTATAGAAAGAAGAAGAGTATCTTCCTTTTTACCAATGAAAGATATCGCTCCAGTTGTCGAACAAAATATTGCTAATCGACAAGCTAGAGAAGATAACCTAGTGGGTGTAACGACTGGTTTTTCAGAAATAAATGCTTTAACTCAAGGCTTTAAAAAAGGAGAAATGACCATTTTAGCAGCTCGTCCTTCAGTTGGAAAAACAGCGTTAGGACTTAATTTTGCTTTTAAAGTAGCCACTAGAGGGCATGTTTCTGTCGCCATATTTTCCGCAGAAATGGATAAAGATAGTCTTTTTCAACGTTTAGTGGCTTCGGAATCAATGGTTTCACTTACTAAAATTAATTCTGGGACATTAACTAGAGAAGAACGTGCGAAAGTCTCGAGTGGAATTCGAAGCGTTGGCGCCGCTAATATTTATATTGATGATACGCCTTCTATTAAATTAACGGACTTAATGAATAAAGCGAAAAAATTACAAATTTCAGATCCTAATTTGGGCTTTATTGTTGTTGATTATTTAGGATTAATTCAAGCTAATACTGGTAATAAAAACATGTCTCGACAAGATATAGTTCGTCATATTTCTTTATCATTAAAACAATTAGCTCGTGAACTTAACATCCCTCTTCTTTCTCTTTGTCAGCTCAATCGTAATACCGAACAAAGAGGAGGCAATAACCACCCTCAAATATCGGATTTAAGTGAATCTGGCGCTATAGAACAAGACGCTGATGTGGTCATGCTTTTATACCGAGAAGATTATTACGATAAAAAAGATAAAGCCTCATCTTCAAATAAAAAACCTTCACAACTCTCTAACGCTGAAAGATTTGAAATTGCTAAAGAGCAAAGAGAAAAAGAAGGTTCAGATGTGACCATGGGTAGTGCCTCTTATATCGAAGTTAATGTTGCTAAAAATAGAAACGGAAAAACTGGTAAATGTGGTTTATTTTTCTATAAAGAATATCAGAAATTTGCCGACCCACCCGCTGAATGGAAAGCGGCAATGCGAGAAATTGGAGCGGATAATAAATAATGTACTTCAATGTCATCGCTAGTGGTTCAAAAGGCAATGCGACATTAGTGATTACTTCTAAAGCAGTTATTTTAATCGATTTAGGAATTTGCTTAAAAAGATTAAATGAAGGTTTAAAGGAAGAAAATCTTTCAATCAATGATATTGATATCGCTTTATTTACTCATAATCACGCTGATCATATCGCGGGATTAAAATATCTTTCTCCTAAAAAGTTATATGCTTTAGAAGGGACTTTGCCTTCGGAATCAAATGTCTTAAAAGAAAAAGAAATTTTCAATTATAAAGGTATTGAAATCATTCCCTTTAAAGTGAGCCATGATGCGATTAATCCTTGTGGGTATGTCATTATTGACGGCGATGAAAAATTAGTCTATATGACTGATACTGGAATATTTATTGAAGATGATTTGGACTTATTAAAAGATCCAACCTATTTAATTATTGAATCTAATCATGATATATCTATGTTATTAAAAACCGATCGCACCATGGAATTGAAACAAAGAATATTGTCTGAACATGGACATTTATGTAACGAAGATAGTGCTTTTGCTGCTTTAGAAATTATCGGACCTCACACTAAAGAAATTGTGCTAGCTCATCTATCTTTGGAAGCTAATGATCCAGATACCGTTTTAAAGGCTTACACTAATATATTTAAATATGCCCATGTCGATATATCTAAATTTAAGATTAGATGCGCTAATCAATATGAGTCATTACGGGGTGGAGATATATGAAAATAAAAATCTTCGTCATTGGAAAGATAAAAGAAGAATATCTTAAGATGGGTATATCTTCATACTTAAAAAGAATAAAAGGCTACTCTGATATTGAAATCATCGAAGTTAATGATGAACCTATAAAAGATAATCCTCATCCTAATGATATTAAAAAGTGTATCGATTTAGAAGGAGAAAGAGTTCTTAAATTATTAAAACCAAATGATTATTTAATCGCCTTAGATTTAAATCAAAAAGAACTAACATCTCCCCAATTTGCGGACTTTTTAAATAAAAAGATGGAAATAAGCGGTTCTAATTTATCCTTTGTTATTGGAGGAAGTTATGGCTTGAGCGATGAACTTAAAAATAGAAGTAACGATTCAATTTCTATTTCGAAAATGACATTTCTTCATCAAATGAGTAGACTAATATTGTTAGAACAAATATACCGCGCTTTTAAAATTAATAATAATGAGAGATACCACAAATGAAAGAAGAAAGACTAATCAAATATTTAATTGAAACAGATAAAAAGAATCCTTTTTCTGATTTATATAAATTAGAAGATGGAGAATTATTTTATATCGAACCTGCTTTTTATACAGCACTAGAAGGTTTTAAAGAAAGACATCCTAAAGATTACGATAAAATTATCGATAAGATGATTAATATCGTAAAAAGAAACAAGAAAGTAGTCTTTACTATTAATTTTGAAAATCCTTTAACTGATGTTGACGGATTCATCTATTTAGAAATAACTGATGTAACTAATCCGCTTCATTTATTTGTTGAAGATAAATCTCGTGGTTCCGATTATGGGGATTAAAAAAGCCTCCTTTCGGAAGCCCATTTAGATTATTACTTCTTATTGGTAAGTTGGTTTTAATTGTTTCATCGATAGCCACATGATTCTAATACCTTCTAAAACGATGAAGGACATTGAAGCAAATTGAGGCATGATGAATCCTAGAATTAACGCTAATATGGCCGGACTTAATGAGGCCCAATAAGAAATCTTTTGGCAGTCCCAAATCTTTAAGAAATGGAACATATTTTTCTTGCCTCTGGTGAGGAGCCATATCATTAAACCCATGAAGAGAATTAATCCAAAATAGATACCGATAAAGATTAAAGTATTGTATAGAAGTGTTCTACTCTTGACATCTTCATAGGCTTTATCGAACACTTTCTTCCAATTGGATAAGACAGCACTCTTATTGCTTGAATCAATAACACTATTGTCATCAAGAATTTTGCCGTCCACTGTTAAGGTATATTCAAGTAAATTTAATTGATTGTTAGATGATAATTTGCTGAGATTTTTATAGTTATATCCACTTAAAGTATTGACGACAGTTGTGGTCCCAATTTTATAAGTGACTAGATATAAAACATCAGTATGTAAAATCATGATATGAGGAATATAAGTTGTTACTCCTTCAATTCCTTCCACATATTGATTGGTGGAGCCACTTACATATTTGGTCTTATTGACTTCAGTGATGAGACTATTAAGATTATTGGCGACTTTTTTTGTTGATCTAGAAGAATGATAAATAACTAATTCATATTCATTAGTTTCACTATTAATATAAGAGCCCACTGGAGTTAAATCTTTAGTGGAATCTAAAGTTGTAATGGTATTATCAACATAATATTCGAGTTTATCATTTTTAATGATGAATTCTTTGTTTTCTTTTCTCATGTTGATGGCGGCACCTGTTAAAGCAGTATCTAAATCGTAGCTATATGTTTTTAAAAACTGGGAACCATAACTACTGCCGATATTACTCATTAAAGGGATGACTGGAATAAAGGCACTCAATAATAAGAAAATAATAGCAACATACCACGGCATTTCTTTAGCGCCATCTATCGCTCTTTGATTGCTAATTAAGCTTCCAAAGATATTTCCTAAATTTCGTTTTGTTTTTTCTTTCATTTTTATAATCCTCATCTATTCATTCTATTTATAGAATAACAACTGGTTATTATAGTAAGTTAGATTGGCTTAGTTTGCAACTAAGAAGGATAAATATCTAGTTTATTTTTTATTTATTTGGCATAGAATATATATTCGGTGGTGAGAAGAAATGATCTTTAGTTTCAATGTTGATAATAATTTTGCATCCTATAAAATATTACTTCCCTTAGCGTTGATTCTTATCTTTTGCAAGGTTTTTTCTTTGCTTTGTAAGAAGATTAACATTCCTTCCGTGGTCGGCTATTTATTAAGTGGAATATTGCTTGGATTAATTACTCTTATTCCTAATCAATGGATTTTTTCTTCACAAGTTAAAACAGGAATTGATGATTTAGCCAAGATTGGGGTAATTCTCATCATGTTTTCCGCAGGTATGGAAACGGATATTAAAAAGATTAAAGCAACTGGCGTTTCTTCTATTGTCATTACTTCCTTAGGAGTTATTGTTCCTCTTGGTTTAGGATTTTTATTAGCTTTTCTATTTTTTAATAACACTGATAATCACAACATTTATAGTGAAATATTTTATGGTGTCTTATTAAGCGCAACGAGTGTGTCGATTACCGTTAGTGTTTTAAAAGAAATCAATCGACTCGATACCAAAGTAGGAACTTGTATTGTTTCCGCTGCTATTTTGGACGATATCATCGGAATTATTCTTCTTTCCTTAATCGTTTCACTTAATTCAACAAGTGGAGGCAGTAGTGGACTTCCATTTGGTTTAGATACTCATAATAGCGCTTTAAATATCGTTTTAGTTATCGTTTTTATGGTGTCATTCTTTATTATGTGTTTGCTCATTGCTAAACCTATAAAAAAACTATTTGAATGGCTCAATAATAAATGGCCTCATCATCGACGTATTCCTATTTTTGGATTTGCATTTGCTTTTTTATTATCATTTATCGCTGAATATTGTTTTGGAGTTGCTGATATTACAGGCGCATTTATGGCGGGACTTATTTTATCTTCCACTAAGTCGAAAGAATATCTCGATTATAAAGCCGATGCGGAGTCGTCTTTATTTTTTGGGCCTATCTTTTTTTCAAGCATTGGTCTAATGCTTTATGATGGAAGTTTAGATTTTTCTAATTACACTTTCCTCATCTTTGGCGTTTTATTCATTGTGGCTGGTTTATTAGGCAAAATCATCGGCGCTGGTTTAGGCGGATTAATCTCTAAATTTTCTTTTAAAGATTCATTAAAGATTGGAATTGGCATGATGGCGCGCGCGGAAGTGATTGTAGTTTGCGCTCAAAAAGGGATTGATTTAGGATTGGTTTCAAAAGAGATCATGCCTTTTATTCTTTTATTAATTATTATTAGTAGTTTTGTTACTCCAATTTTATTACGCCTATTATATAAAAAAGAATTAGCGGAAAATTTGTCACTTCATCGCTAGACAAAAGGCTAAATTCATGCTAATAATATAGTGCTTCTAGCAACATGGGGTCGTATTGGATTCGACAGCGATGCGCTAGGCATTAATGGCAGCCGAGTGATGACGTTATCATCAAAACAAAAATAACTGACAACAGTTATATGAGAGCTCCTAGAGCTCAATCTCTCTGCTTAGCTTAGTCTCCCGATATAGGGTTCCTTCTCTTTAGAAGGAGCAGAGCATCCACTAGGGTTTTCTCCTTTCACGCCTAGTCTGGGTGTCATAACAAAAGGATAGTCAAGGGAAGTCGATCAGTTAATTCTTGATGAAATTATGTTGGTCTCGCATGGGTTAGTTTGTTGATTTACAAAACCATGTTAAATCTAAAATATCAACTAAGCTGTAGATATTTCTGAAGAGACATCGTTGGACGCGGTTTCGATACCGCCGGCTCCACCAAACAAGAAAACATGACCAAGTGCATCTTGGTTTTTTCTTTTACTTATCGATATAAATTGAATCTTAAAGTTTTGATATTAATTTTCTTTACTAACACTAATTGTGGCCACATCATTTGAAATGGAAATGGAGAATGAATAATCTAATAATTTTCCACTGTTGAGATGAGTTCCATTCACAAATTGTCTAGAATATTGATTCATAGAAAACGTATCGCCGTTATAAAACATATTACTCGATGAAATACTTGATACTGGGGTATAGGTTTCTAAAGCATTATTTCTAATATATTGAAGAAGATTATAATTTCTAAATGAACTAATATAACTAACATGGTCTCCTTCATATGAGTTAGACATCGCAAGCTCAATACCTAGTCCAGCATTGACGTTACTCGTTAATTCATCCTTAAAATAAACTTTATTACCACTGATCTGTGCTACTTCTAATAATCTTGCATCTACATGCCACACTCTTATTCCCGATTTAGTGGGTAGTTTGTTTGATGTATTTGATTTATAAGAATTGTTGCTATCAAATGAATTCAATCCAGTCGGTGTGTAATATTCAACGAGTAGATATTCATCAAATGGCGAACCATAATCATTAAATGAAGGTGTTAAAAGAAGCAAATCATGACTATTTTGGAAGGGTCTTAAGACTATATTTGCACTTTCTTTTACAATATAAGGAGAAGCCCAGCCTAATGCCATTACACTAAATGGGTCATGTCCACCGACATTATAATCTTGCATAGTCAAGCTGCCTGCTGGATTATAGGCATTTGATCCATAATCATAATAGTCATCTAATCCGAATATATGCCCCATTTCATGAATATAGGTATGGGCATCAATATTGCAATTAGAAGTATCCCCATAACCAAATAAATGAGCTGTTCTTTCCTGCACTAATCGAGAACGTGCAGAATACATAAAGTCATAACTCGCCCAGAAGAATGAATTTGGTCCTGGATTATTTATATTTTTTAAAGAAGTATCTTGTATCCAATAACAATATGCCCATAAATTGGAAGCGGCATCGTTATTAATACTCATATAATTAGCGGCACCATAGATGAGCATGACCCCATCGATGAAACCATTATTATCAGCATCGTAATTGCTACGAGCATCGTTTGGATTAGAGTTGAAATACCAATCCGTCGCACTTTTGACTAAAGAGATTGTTTTGCTACATTCGTTATCATCGCTTCTATATGTTTTAGAACTCGTATTCGCGTTATACCAATCGCTGATCGTGGCATTTAGAGTTAATTTTCCGAAAGATTCCGTTTCATAATAGGTTTTAACACTATGCCATCCGGTTTCTTTTTCGCTTCCGACATAAGCTTTTTTAATATCTTCTTTTACCATTTCTTTGGAATCAGTTGAAATATATGTTGTGGAATCGGTAAACCAAACAGGGATGACTAATAATTTTATTTCTCCAGTACTGGGACATGAATCGGATGAATATATCGAGTTATCTTCATAATCTTTATACGTTTGAGTGAGCGTTGTTTTTTTGATACCACTTGGTTGATTGGTATCGTTTTCATCATAGGAAAATGATTCTTGTTTGGATATATAAAAGTCTTTTATAAAATTACATGATGTGAGTAATAAGGCCAGTAAAGGTAGTAATAATATCGTTTTCTTTTTCATAATTAAACTCCAAGAAAATGATACACTATTTATATAATAAAGGCATTAGTTTCTTATTAAAGAAATAGTGGCACTGGTGGAGCTCATATTGGTAATTGTAAACGACCAAGGAAAGCTTTTACCGCTGTCAAATTTAGCGGTGTTGGCAAATTGCTTTGCATAGCTTGAAATATCAAATGTATCGCCTTCGTAAAATAAATCAGAAGTGCTTAGAGTGTTTTTACTTTTATATGTTTCATTTTTATTATTTCTAATGAGCTGCAATAATGAATATTTTTCAGTTGAAGAGCCTAAAACTGAATAGTATTCTTCACTATTTCCAACCGAATTACTCATGGCGTGACATATGCCGTAATAGGCCTCAGTTGTTGGATTAGTGACAAATGTTTCATTATAAATTAAGCCACCAAATCTATCTTCACCAGTACAACACGCTAATCGAGCATCGACATGCCATAATCTAATTCCAACTTTATTAGGCCCCTTTTCATAATTATAGTATTGATGTAGGGAGTCGAATTCATTTAGTCCGGTTGGAGAATATAATTCAATTAACAAATATTCATCAAATGGTGACTTTTCACTGTTAAATGAGGGAGTTAATAAGATGAGATCGTGACTTTCTTGAAATGTAGAAATAGTGATTTCCATACTTGTTTCTGGAATATAAGGTGAAGCCCAACCTAACGCCATAAGACTATATGGATCATGTCCTCCCACATTATAATCTTGCATGGAAAATCCTCCAGCGGGACAGTAACTATTGCTTCCATAATCATAATAGTCATCTAATCCGAATATATGCCCCATTTCATGAATATAGGTATGGGCATCAATGGTGCAATTAGTGGTATCTCCATAGGCATAGGTTGTTCCTGTTCTAGATTTAGCAACATTTTTTCCATACATAAAATCATAACTCGCCCAGAAAAACATATTAACTCCTGGATTATTGACATTTTTTAATGAGCCATCTTCATCATAAACGGAAGTGCAGTAAGCCCATAAATTATCATTACTTAATCCAAGATTGCTATAATTTGGAATGGCATAGATTAGCATTACTCCATCGAGATAGCCGTTTTTATCAGCGTCATAATTGCTTCTTTTATCACTTGTATGACTAGTGAAGTACCACTCCACAGTGGATTTCACAAAATTTGAGGTTTTCGTCCCATAACCATCATCGGATTGATATGTCTTTGATGATATTCCTGGTTCATACCATTCAGAAACCGTTGCATCCATATTAAATTTTCCAAATGATTCAGTTTCATAATAGGTTTTAACACTATGCCATCCGGTTTCACTACTAGAGCCCAAATAAGCAGTCTTTATATCTTCTCTTACCTTCTCTTTATATGCACTTTTAATATAGGTACTTGAATCAGAAAACCAGACAGGAATGATTAAATATTTGACACTTCCTTCACTAGGGGAACCATCGCTTCCATAGAGATAATTGTTAGAGAAATCTTTATATGTGTAATTTAAATTGGTCTTTTCAATTGAGTTATTATTACTGGTACTCGCGGTGGATTTTGATGAACTAGAACTAACACTTGATTCGCTTGAAGAATTTATATCGATACTTGAATTGCTTGATGCACTTGTTCTATCTCCGCTAGTTGAAGTGATAGGAGCGAATTTACAACCACTGAGGGTAAATATAATCATGATGATGGGAAGATATATTTTTTTAGACATTTTTATTACCTCTTTTTTCCTAATTTATATATTAGTAAATCGAAAAATTTATTGGTTTTTTTCTTTTTCTAATATTTAAGTCAATTTATGATGTGTTAAAATAACAAAATAAAAGGCATTGTTACTTTTATTATAACCACGGAGGAAAAAATAATGAAAATAGCTATATCCGCTGAAAGTACCGTTGACTTACCAAAAGAATTATTAGATAAATACCATATACATACTGTTCCGTTTACTGTTTTATTAGGCGATAAACAGGGCTTAGATGGAGTGATAACTCCGAGCGAAATATTTGAATATGTCGATGAAAATAAAATACTTCCTCGAACGAGTGCGGTTAATGAATATCAATTCTCTGAACATTTTCATAATTTATTAAAAGATTATGATGCGATCATTCATATTTCTTTATCTAGTGAAATATCTTCAGCTTATGAAAATGCTTGTCGTATGGCTAAATTACTAAAAAATGTTTATGTTATCAATTCTAAATCATTATCAACTGGAATTGCTTTACTTGCTATTTATGCTTCTAAATTAGTCGATGAAGGCAAAAGTTTAGAAGAAGTGAATCAATTAGTTTTAGAAAGAGTCCCATCTGTTCAAGCGAGCTTTGTTATCAATACTATGGAATATTTATATAAAGGTGGAAGATGTACTGGTTTACAAAGGATTGGAGCAACATTATTAAGAATTAAACCTCAAATTATTGTCTCTGAAGGTAAGATGTCTCCCGCTAAAAAATATTTTGGGAAAAATAGTAAGGTCATTGCTACATACTGTGAAGATACGATCAATCAATTCAATAATCCTGATTTAAGTGTTGCTTTTATTACTCATTCCCATGCTTCTCCAGAAATGGTAGAAGCCGCTAGAAGCGCTTTGAAGGCTCGAGGTTTTAAAATGATATATGAGACTTTAGCGGGTGCTACAATATCATCACACTGTGGTCCTAAATGTCTTGGAATTTTATATATTAATGATGGTGGTAAATAAAAGTCACCATTTCTTTTGGTTAGAAATCCGATAAGTATAAAAATTATCTAAAATCAAGCCTTGTTTTTGTTTATCTATACACTGTCGAGGAATGTCAAATTTATCTTTGTTTTAAATAATTACTAGTGATAACTTATTTTCGTTAGAGAAAGGGTAAGTCAAGGTTATGGATCCACGTTCAAAAAAAGATATTTTGAGTGATGAAGAAGTCGTTGAAATTGCGGAAGCTTATGAAGAAGCAGAACAATATTTAGAGATGTCTTCTGATTACGATCCAATGTATGATGACCCGTTTGAAGAATAATCGATGTTTATCAATTGAGCACTTTGGTGCTTTTTTATTTATAAATCTATTTTAAAGTGTTTTAATGAATATATGGAAAATATGGTTAAACAAAAGGAAAAAAAGAATTCAACTTTGTTGGTAGTAGCGACGTTTTTATGTTTTGAAGTATTTGCATTTGTCGGTTTTTCTTTAGGCAATTCCTATATTACATATGGTATTTTAGGAGTTATTCTTCTCGTCATTTTGCTTATTGCTAATTTTAAGTCTTTGACTAAAGATGGTTCTTTAACCGCTTCATTCTTCATATTTCCAATATTTATTTATGGATTATTAAG
>CAVDWX010000076.1:0-4534 GCA_963612735.1 Gemmiger formicilis
ACCATCCCTTCATTTACATTCAGGAATGTTTACACAATTAACTGGATACTTCCTAGTCATAAACTTCTGCTTTTTAAAATTGTATAGTGTTCACTAGTCAAGAAACGTTATTAGTGTTCACGCGTATACGTGTGCGAATTATTATAAAATAAGAAATGTTTTCTTTAATCTTAGATTTTTAGCGAGTAGAATACTAATTGAAAGAAAATTATATCTTATGGATGAAATTAGAATTATCGAAATTAAAGAAGACATCTTCAAAAGCAATGAAATTGAAGCTGCCTCTTTAAGAAAAGAATTAAAAAAGAAAAAAACGTTGCTTATTAATCTCATGTCTTCTCCTGGAAGTGGAAAGACTACAACGCTTGTTTCACTTTTATCAATTTTAAAACAAAAATACAAAATTGCCGTCATGGAAGCGGATATCGATGGAGCGTGTGATGCTGAAACGATTGCTAAAATTGGGGGCGTTGAAGCTATTCAAATGCATACAGGCGGTATGTGCCATCTCACCGCGAATATGACTCGACAAGGCCTCGATTCATTAAAAGATAAAGATTACGACTTGATCATTATTGAAAATGTGGGTAATTTAGTGTGCCCAGCGGAATTTGATACTGGTTCTCATATCAATATCAATATTCTTTCTGTCCCTGAAGGGGATGACAAACCTCTTAAATATCCACTTATGTATGAAGTGTGTTCATTATTTATTATCAATAAAATGGATGTTGCTCCATATTTTGATTTTTCTTTAGATAGAGCGAAAGCTAACATTCTATCAAGGAATAAAGATGCAGTGATAATTCCTATCTCTGCAAAAACTAAATTAGGTATTGATACATTAGTAAAATGGTTTGAGGAAACCATAACTAATTTTAAAAAAGGAGAATAATTATGCCTGAAATGTCTAAAGCGGTCAATCCCCCTCGTATGTCGGATAAGGAAGCCAATCCTAAAATTGTTAAATTAGGAAAGAAAATTACTGACGTTTTCGCTCACAAACTTGGAACAATTACTGTTGAAGACCCTGAATACTGGGGATTAGCGGAAATCATCACTGATGAAATGGCGGATGTCGCGCTAACTATGAAACTTCGCCATCATTATACTTTTGCTCAACTTTGTAAGATGAACAAAGAAAAAGCCAAAGATAAAGAAAAATTCCAAAAATTGCTCGATGATATGGCTTATATCGGTTTACTTGAATACGATCATGGCTATCATTATGACCATAACGGTAGGACTGCTCCTCAAAGTGAAAGAAGATATATTTTGCCACTCTTCGTTCCTGGTAGTGCTGAATTATTTAATATGGAAGAAATGATGCTTTCTAATGATGGAACAAAGATGGACAATCCTCGTTTAAGAGATCATCCTACTGTCGCATCATTTTTTGAAAGAATGACTTTTGTTCCTCTCGATGGTATTACTCAATTAGTGCCACCTGGTGGATCTGGAATTGGAATGCATGTCATTCCGGTTGAAAAAGCGATATCGATGGAAAATCAATCTGTTGATTTAGAACACTTATCATATTGGCTTAAAAAATATGAAGGCCATATCGGTGTTGGTCAATGCTCATGTCGAGCTTCACGTGCTGTTTTAAATGACGGATGCGGAGACGATCAATATAACTGGTGTATTGGAGTTGGGGATTTCGCAGATTATTGCCGTGAAACTGGTAAAGGCCACGACATTACTTATGAAGAAGCCATGAGAATTTTAAAAGTAGCGGAAGATAATGGTTTTGTTCACCAAATTACTAATATCGATGGTGAAAATAAAATATTTGGTATTTGTAACTGCAACGTTAATATTTGTAATGCTTTAAGAACATCTCAATTATTTAATACTCCAAACTTATCAAGAAGTGCTTATATTGCTCATGTTGATACTTCTAAATGTGTTGCTTGTGGTAAATGTGTCGAATTTTGTCCAGCAGGGGCTGTTAAATTAGGTCAAAAATTGTGTTTAAAAGATGGCTCTTTAATTAGCTATCCTAAACATGAACTACCCGATAATATGTCTTGGGGTAGAGATAAATACGATGAAGATTATCGCGATAATAACCGTATTAACTGTTATGAAACTGGTACTTCTCCTTGTAAGACTGCTTGTCCCGCACACGTAGCTGTTCAAGGCTATCTTAAATTAGCGTCCATGGGTAGATATCGCGACGCATTAGCGTTAATTAAGAAAGATAATCCCCTTCCCGCTATATGTGGAAGAATTTGTAATAAACGCTGCGAAGAAGCTTGTACTCGTGGAAATATCGATTCCGCTGTTAGTATTGATGCAGTTAAGAAATTTATTGCTGAACAAGATTTAAATGAAGCGACGCGTTATATTCCAGAAGTAGTAATCGCTTCTAACCGTCTAGATCACTGGGATAATAAGATTGCTATCATTGGTAGTGGCCCAGCTGGATTATCTTGTGCATACTATTTAGCGCTTAAAGGTTATAAACCAGTCATCTTTGAAAAGAATGAAAAATGTGGTGGAATGTTAACTTATGGTATTCCTTCATATAAATTAGAAAAAGATATTATCGAAGCTGAAATTGATGTCATTAGAGCATTAGGTGTTGAAATTAGAACCGGTGTTGAAGTCGGAAAAGATGTTACCTTAGATGAACTTCGTAGCCAAGGCTTTGAAGCTTTCTATATCGCTATTGGTTGCCAAGGTGGAAGACTTCCAGGCATTGAAAATGAAAACGCTGATGGAGTGGAAACTGCCGTTAATTTCTTACATCACGCTCACGATGATTTAAATCAAGTTATTGATGGCGATGTCGTCGTTGTTGGTGGTGGAAACGTTGCGGTTGACTGCGCTAGAACAGCGATTAGATTCAAAGCAAGCAGTGTCAAAATGTTCTCCCTTGAAAGTCGAGAGACAATGCCTGCGAGTAAAATTGAAATTAAAGAAACTCTTGAAGATAATATTGAAATTAATAATGGTTGGGGTCCAAAAGAAGTCAAAGTCGATGAAAAAGGACACGTCATTGCTATTGTTTTTAAGAAATGTTTATCAACAATTGATGAAAATGGTAAATTCTCTCCTAAATATGATGAAAATGAAACTATTGAAGTCAAGGCTGATAAAGTTATATTTGCCATTGGACAAACCATTCTATGGGGTGATTTATTAAAAGGTAGTAAGGTGACGTTCTGGCATGGAAATTATCCTTTAGCCCATGCTTTAACTTATCAAACTGCTCAAGATGATATTTTTGTGGGTGGTGATGTCTATACTGGTCCTAAATTTGCTATTGACGCGATTGAACAAGGTAAATGCGCCGCTGAATCACTTCACCGCTACGTCCATAAAGGTGCATCCTTAACTATTGGTAGAAATAAACGTGACTTCATCATGTTAGATAAAAATAACATTAAATATCCTTCTTACGATGAAGCTGGTCGACAAGAAGCAGGCTTAGATGAAAGCGTTGATCATCTCTCGTTTAAAGATGCTCATCTCACATTAACTGAAGAACAAGTGCGCATTGAAACCAGTCGTTGTTTATCTTGTGGTGCTTCTATCGTCGATGAACATAAATGTATTGGATGTGGCATCTGTACCACTAAATGTATGTTTGATGCTATTCATCTCCACCGCGATATGCCTGAAGCGACTCACATGGTGAAGAGCGAAGATAAATTTAAATACATTCTTCCTTACGCTTTAAAACGTGGTTTAAAGATTAAATTTGGTAAACATACTAAAGAAGAAAAGCTTTCTGAAAAACGTCATAAGGCATATAAAAAAGCGGAAAAACGAAATAAAAAGAAGAATAAAAAATAATGCACGAATTAGGAATAATCTTTCATATCTTGGATGAATTAAGAGAAATTGCTAAAGAAAATGATGTTAAACATATCAATTCTGTGACATTAGAAGTTGGCGAAGTTTCTACCTTGATTCCTTCCTATTTAGAAGATTGTTGGAAGTGGGCAGTTTCAAAAGAAAAGGATGTCTTGAAAAATACTGAACTGAAAATTGAGGTTGTTAAGGCAGTGACTTATTGCGAAAATTGCCATAAAACTTATGAAACAGTGAAGTACGCTAAAATATGTCCATACTGTCATAGTGACCATACCTATCTTCTTAAAGGCAACGAAAAGATAATTAAAGAAATCGAAGCTGTGTAAAAAGAGTTAACATCCTGAAATATGGATGTTTTCTTTTTATATTCCTAGTACGATAGTTTAATATGATTTTCGTTACAAACTTAAAATTATTTTGAATTTGTAACGATAAATGTATAAAAATAAGAAATATTAATAACCATGTCGTTGTTAACAGAAATCATTATTCTTGTGATAACTAATATTATTTGTAAAAAAAGTTAGTTATTAATTAGCTTTTAGTAAGAAAGAAAAAAAGTTAAATCACATTTTAATCTCATTAATAGCTTTTTATTATAGCATCACAAGTTAAAAAGTTAGGTATATAAGGAATCAATCAAGGCATTTAATCGATGGATTTATGGTAATACCTAAAGCAGTAAGCACATCCATCTGTTCTTTTTTCA
>CAVDWX010000077.1:0-6208 GCA_963612735.1 Gemmiger formicilis
TAAAAAGTAAGATTGATATTTGTGAGATTGTAAGTATAACTGGTCTATATCCTAATCGCATGTTTTCATTTTCAAAATTAATGTACATTAAGCAAAATGAGGAAGAACTTTTAAATAAAGCTGATAAGCTTCTCATGGTTGCTCCATATGTTACTTATTTATTAACTGGCATAACTTCTTGTGATTATTCTTTAGCGTCTCGAAGCATGTTATTTGACATTAAAAATAAGACTTGGTCAAAAGAATTAATAAATGCTTGCGGATTAAAAGAATCAATTTTTCCAAAGTTATATAAATGTGATGAAGTAATAGGAACCGTTAAAAAAGAGTTAGCTAATGAATTAAATCTAGCACCTGATTGTCAAATTTTAGCGAGTGGTCATGACCAATTATTCGCAGCACTTGGGGCTGGATTATATAAAAGCGAAACGGCAAATGATGGAACTGGGACCGCTGAATGTTTAACAGTTATGTTTAATAATATTCCATCAAATCTATCATTTTATAAGTATAATTTTTGCGTAGTTCCATACATTATTGATAACACATACATCACTTATGCATTTAATAATACCGGTGGAGCTTTATTAAAATGGCATAAAGAAGAATTATCGCCACTTGAAGCAAAAGAATATAAAGAAAGAAACTTAAATTATTTTGATGTTTTAAATAAAAAGGCAGTTAAACTGCCCACTGATTTATATGTTCTTCCCTATTTTAATGGAAGTGGAACCCCTTATTTAGATGGTTCTATAAGCGGAGCAATACTTGGTTTAAAGCAAAACACAACTAAAGAAGAAATATATTTCGCTCTTATGGAAGGTGCTACATTTGAAATTAAATTAAATATCGATTTATTAAAAAAAGAAGGCATAAAAATAAGGAGCATATACTCTACTGGAGGAGGAAGTAAATCCAAAGAGTGGTTACAAATTAAAAGCAATATATATCATAAAAACATTAAAACATTAAGATCTCCAGAAGGTGGGATATATGGCTGCTATTTAGCGTTAAAACACACTCTTGAACATATCGATTATGAAACGTTAATCAAAGAAAAAATCAAAACCAAACAAATAATTAAACCTGAAAAAGAGATAAGCAAATTATATAAACTTAGATTCAAAAATTACAAAAAAATATATCCGTTGCTTAAAAAAATAATTGGAGAAAATAATTGATGAAATTTGCATTATTTTTTGGAAATAGAAGTTTCTTTCCAGAAACACTAGTTTCTAGTGCTAGAAAAGAAATGATTGAGGCTGTCTCTTTAGCGGGATTTGAATCGATTACTTTAGATAAAAGTGCGACAAAATTTGAAGCGGTAACTAATGAAGAAGATGGTTTAATATACGCTGAGTGGCTCGAAGAACATTGCCAAGAAATAGATGGGGTTATCATGTACCTACCTAATTTTTCTGATGAAAGTGGCGCGGTTAAAGCGTTAAGAAACTATGGTGGCCCAATATTAATTCAAGCTTATCCAGATGAAATTGGACATATGAATTTTACTAAAAGAAGAGACTCGTTTTGTGAAAAGATTTCTATTTGTAACTATTTCAATCAATGTGGCATTAAATATACTATTTTTAAGCCTCATATCATTCATCCCTTAAATCCTAATTTCATTACTCAAATACGGAAATTTGCCAAGATTTGTCGCGTTTATCACGGCTGTAAGAATTTAGTCATCGGGGCAATTGGGGCAAGGTCTACTGCTTTTAAAACAGTGCGTTTTGATGAAGTGACATTAGAGATAAATCATATTACTGTTGAAGCTATCGACTTATCTGAATTATTCGATAAAATGAATCATATTGCTGATGATAATAAAGATGTCATCGACTTAGTTAAGACATTTGAAAATTATACAGATATGTCGAAGGTTCCTGAAGATAAAAAAATATATATGGCAAAAGTAACTTTAGGAATATTAAGTTATGTTAAGCAGTATCATTTAAATGCAATTGGAATTAGATGTTGGAATGAATTCCTATCCGCTAAAAAGATATTGGTATGTCTCATCGTTTCATATCTAAATTCGATTGGTATCCCCACTACTTGTGAAGTTGATGTTTATAACGCATTAGCAATAAGAGTTCTATCTTTAGCTTCAAATACACCCGCTACAGTCAGGGATTGGAATAATAATTACGGAGATGAAAAAAATAAATGCATTCTCTTCCACTGTGGACCAATGGCTACTTCGATGGTTGAGGACAAAACAAAAGTTCAAATCCATAAAATGTTTGAAAAATCATACATAGAAGACTGCTCTTGGGGCGTTAATGTTGGTGTTCTAAAAAAAGGCGATATCACATATGTTTCCACCAAGGTTGAAAATGGAAAGGTTGAATTTTATGTTGGAGAAGCAAAAATCACTGACGACAAATTTGAAAAAGAATTCTTTGGCTCCTGTGGAGTAGCTAAATTCAACGATTTAGAATCGTTAATGTTTTATATTTGTAAAAATAATTACCACCATCATGTTTCATATACATAAGGAAAAGAAAAAGATGTTTTAAAAGAAGCATTAGAAAATTATTTAGGTTGAAAAGTTGATTTATTTTAATTAAAAGGAAAGAAAAAATGTTAGTAAATTTAAAAGAAGTTCTAAAAATTGGCCAAGAAAAAGGAATCGGAGTTCCTGCGATTAATACTCCAAATCTCGAAACAATTTTAGCCTCAGTACGCGTAGCGGAAGAAAAAAATATGCCATTAATTTTAGCTCACGCTCAAATGCATGAAGATGTCATTCATATTGAAGAGATTGGACCAGTAATGCTATATTTTGCAAAAGTAGCAAAAGTTCCCGTATGTGTTCATTTAGATCACGGTGAATCTTTTGATTTTTGTAAAAAAGCCATTGATATTGGTTTTACCGGGGTCATGATTGATGCATCTTTACTACCTTATGAAGAAAATATAAAAGTAACTAAACAAGTCGTTGAATATGCGCATTTACATAATGTTGGCGTTGAAGCTGAATTAGGTGCTTTACCGAATCGTGAATCAGGAGGAGTCGTAGAAGGAGATCCTTCTAGACTTTATACCGATCCTAAATTAGTAAAGGATTTTGTTAATAAAACTAATGTCGATGCGTTAGCGATTGCGTTTGGAACCGCTCACGGCATTTATAAAATAAAGCCAGTATTATCATTCGATATTATTAAGAAATGTAAAGAAGCAGCTTCTATCCCGTTAGTAATGCATGGAGGAAGCGGGCTTGAACATCAAGATTATATTAAAGCGATTAACGCTGGAATTACTAAAATCAATTACTATACCTATATGTCTTATAAGGGATATGAAGCCGCCAAAGAATTGATAAAGAAAGAACCGAGTGGATTTTTCCATGATATTTGCACTGTCGCCACAAAAGCTGAACGAGAAAAACTTGAAGAAATATTTAACGTTTTTAATAAAGAGGAATAATTATGTTAAACAAAAATTATGTTGCTGATATACGAAATTTATGCGGTGCAACTAAATTAACTTATAATGAAGGGAAAGGGAAAGGGATGGACGTCATTATTATTAATAACGGCGTTTTAAATTTATATGTCTTACCTGAAAGAGGTTTAGATATATTTCGTTTAGAAGTAAGAGGTGAAAATATCGCTTATATTTCTAAAAATGGAGTGGTTAATCCACATTATCTAGGCGGAGAAGGGTTTGACTTTTTTAAAACATTTCAAGGTGGATTTTTGCTTACATGTGGGCTAGATAATGTTATGGGAAAGGATGAGCATAATCATAAAGTCGTTCCTCAACACGGAACATTAACTTATCTTCCAGCCATAGATATAAAAACTAGAACTTATGAAAAAGATAATAACATTTTTGTGGAAGTATCTGGGACATTAGAAGATACCGCTTTATTTGGAAGCCATTTAGTACTTAAAAGAACGATTACGCTAGAATACGGTAAACTCTACTTTGATTTAAAAGATGAATTAATTAATGAAGGTGCTATAAATGATGAATATATGATTATGTATCATCATAATTTTGGATATCCTATCTTTAATAAAGATTCTTCTTTATGGGTAGACCATACTCATATTGATAAAGTGGTATTAAATAGCGATATAGATAAATATAATGTTTTTCATGAACCAATCGTTGGTAAGCAAGAAGAAGTCTTTTTACACACAATAAAAGAAGGTGACGATATTCACGTTAGTTTAGAAGGGAATAATCATAAAATTAAAATAAGTTGGGACTCATCTATGCTCCCTTACATGATTCAGTGGAAATATGAAGGGGCTAAAGACTATGCCTGTGGATTAGAAGCAGCGATGTCACCGTTTCCTCAAAAAATCTATCGAAAAATTAAGCCTAGTGAAAAACACATTTTTAAATTTCATTATGAATTTGAATAAAGAGGAGATTATCTCCTTTTTATTTAGTTTCTTTTCCTAATAGATATATATATGCAATCGCAGGAATCCAATATAAAGATGTCTTATCTTTAATTTGATAAGAAAAATCATCATTATTTTTACTAATAATATATCCAGGTTTATCGTTTAAGCCAAATAAAATGATGCCATCATTATCTTTAATTTTAGAAGAAAAACGATATTTACTTTCAATGAGTTGAATTATGTTCCCATTTAAAGTAATACTAATATCCACTTCTTTCCCTGTTTCGTTTCTAAAAAATCCAACATTATAAAGCCCTTCATCAGAATTAATGAAATAATCATAAGTATGTTTAAAAACAATAGATTCGATAGCTAAACCAAGTTGAGTTTCATCAGTATCAACATCTAAATGACGCGTAATAGCAATTCTAATACCGTTGTCGGAAATATAAACCTTCCGTTTTGGCTTCAAGGCTTTTTTCCCTAATAAACTAGTTTGAGAAGAAATATAAATGAGATTTGATTTTTCTAAAGCTTCAATATATTGATTACAGGTAGCTCGATCTATACCTAGATTTTTAGAAATAGTCTCAACATTAATAATTTCAGAAGAATGATAGCAAAGATAAAGATATAAATTAGATAAGCCATCAACATCACGAATTTTATATGCACTAGGAATATCTTGATGAATTGTCTTAATAACAATTTGATCACGAATTAATTTTGATATGTAACTATATTGATTGCTACTTGCATATTCAGGAAAACCACCAATTTTAAGATAACGAATAAATTCATCGAATAAACTGTTTATTTTAGAATAAATGTTATATTGCTTTTGTGTGGGTAGTTGATACATCTTAAAAACATCAACATCTTCAATATCGATTTCTTTATGATTCAATTTACAAAATTCATAAAAAGAAAACGTTCCTAATTTAATAGTGTAAAAACGCGCTGCACCACTCTCATCACTTGTTTTATCAATTTCTAAAGAAGAGGAACCACTGATCATAACTCGAGCTTTCTTATTTAAATCAAAAAGCATTTTTAAAGTTGATTTCCAAGAACTATCTTTTTGAGCTTCATCAACAAAAAAATAAAAATCATCATGAGGATAAATATATTTTTTATAAATACGCAATACGTCTTTTATCGTAAATTCTCCATTTGGAAAATCATCAAAAGTATAGAAAATGATTTGACTAGGTGAAACTTTATGTTCATTTAATAGTTCATCGATAAGTTGAAACATGATGGTTGATTTGCCAACTCGACGCGGACCAGATAAAACAGGGAAGCGACGAATCTCGTTTAAAAATATATTTTTGATACGAATATAAGCGTTTCTTTTATGTTCAGGAATTAAGTCATTTTTAATATTTCCACTTATCCACCACGAATTTACTTCAGTAATATTTCTTAATATTTCTAAATCATCAATTTTAGACATAATAATGCCTCTTTATGAATATATATTAAAACATAATGTAGATTATAGTCAACATTATTTGTTAAATTATGCTTATTATATTCGACATTATCTATAATTCAAGAAATCGAGAATTAATTGATTCATCAATAATTTGATAAATAATGGATCTATCATCATCTAAAATGATGCTTTCATCTTCTCCATTATAGGTAAATAAAGAAGAAGATAAACCGGTTAATTGAGAAACGATTCCTAAAGAAGAAGCGTAACTTCCATATTTATCAAGAGCGATATCGTTTTTCATAAATTCAGTTTCATTAATAATAAAACTAGCTCTTAAATTTTGAATAATCGTTCCAATAGGAATAATAAAATTAAATAATTTAGAATTAATCACATA
>CAVDWX010000078.1:0-39112 GCA_963612735.1 Gemmiger formicilis
AGTTTATACAATATGTTTTTATTCATTCCTGTTGTCGGATTAGCGTTATTTAAAGTAATCGTTCTTAACCCTTCTTTAGAAAAGAAAACAATGAGAATTAATCAGCTTGAAAAGGAAGTTGATTATGTTAAAAAGGATGTTGCTAAATTTAAGATTAAAGAAGCGCAAAACATTTCATATAAATATTATTTAATTTCTTCATTATATTCGATTGTATCGTTATTAATTGTCATCTTATCATGCGTTTTAGTCATGAATTTACAAGGTGTGGTTTCTCTTACTTTTATCCTTTGCTATTCATGTTTAACTTACTTTTTAACTAAAAGTTTAACTTCTTTATTTAATTATGAAGAGGATAAACAAACCTATTACAGCGCTCTTGCAAGCCTTGCTTCTTCATATAAAATAAATGAACAATAGCCTAAATTTATAACTTTGAGTTATAATAAAGTCAATTAAAGCGAGGTTAAGTTTATGGCAACTGTTGAAAAGAAAGCTCCTAAAAGCGATGGCAAATATTATGTCGTCACAAAAAATAGTGATGGTTTATGGGAAGTGAAATTAGCCCAAACCAAAGGCGCTGCTGGAAAGGTTATAAAAACCTTTAAAACCAAAGTGGAAGCGGAAGAATATGTTAATGCTCTTTCTGATAAGAATGGAAGAAGTGCTATCATTCATAAATCAAAAGGTATTAACAAAGGCAAAGCCACTAAGGTTAAAAAATAATTGATGGAACTTGACTTTATTTCCGTCGATGAAAACTTAAATGGATATGAAGAAGTTTTCTTATCTCTTTTAAAATCGACTCTTAACCATCTAAATCTTAAGATCGATCCAATTATGTCGGTCTCTATTATCGATGATGAAATGATTCATAAAATTAATCGAGATTATCGACATGTTGATAGACCGACCGATGTCATTTCGTTTGCTTTCATTGATGGAATTAAAAATAAAGAGGAATTATTATCCTCATGTAAGGTTATTGATTTAGGTGAAATTTATATATCGATCGAAAGAGCTAAAAAGCAAGCCGAAGAATACGGACATTCTTTACATCGAGAATTATGTTTTTTATTCGTACACGGTCTTCTTCATTTACTTGGATATGACCATATGAATAAAATAGATGAAGATAAAATGTTTAGATTACAAGATGAAATATTATTGATAGAAGGAGTAAAAAGATAATGGACAAATTAGAATTGATTAAATTAGCGATTGAGGCTCGTAAATTAGCTTATATCCCTTATTCACATTTTGCCGTTGGAGCGGCCATACTAACTAAAGATAATAAGGTCTTCAAAGGCGCAAATGTCGAAAATTCGTCTTATCCATGCGGAATTTGCGCTGAAAGAAACGCGATTTTTCACGCGATGATGGAAGGATATAAAAAAGATGATTTTGAAGCATTAGCCATCGTTGCGGATACTGAAGAACCATGTTCTCCTTGCGGAATGTGCCGTCAAGTGATATCGGAATTATTTCCTTTAAATAAACCCATCTATTTAGCTAATTTAAAAGGCGATATCAAAGAAACTAATGTCAAAGAATTATTGCCCTTTGCCTTTTCAGAAAGCGATTTAAAATAATGAAATCTGGATTTGTTGCTATTTTAGGAAGGCCAAATGTTGGAAAATCAACACTTTTAAATGCAATGGTTAATCGCCATATTTCGATTATTACCGATAAACCTCAAACGACTCGAAATCAAATTAAAGGTATTTATCATAGTAAAGAGGCACAAATCATCTTTACTGACACCCCTGGCATTCACAAGCCTCACGCTAAACTTGGAGAAGAGATGAACAATATGGCCTATAGTGCCGCTCACGATGTTGAAGTAGCAATATTAGTTGTTGATGCTTCTTTACCGTTTGGAGAAGGAGACCAATATTTAATCGATCATCTCGATATTAAAAATACTCCTTTAATCATCGTCTTTAATAAGGTTGATAATGCTCGGCTTGATAAAGCCTTAAAATTAAAAGAAAAATATCTTTCTTTCTTCCCTAACGCTACCATTATTGAAACAGTGGCTATATCTCGATTTAATGTCGATGAAGTCATTAAAAAAGTGATTGAACTTCTTCCTGAAGGACCAGCTTATTATCCAGATGATGTCATCAGTGACAAGGATGAAGTATTTTTTATTAAAGAAATCATTAGAGAAAAAGTATTGAAAACATTAAAAGAAGAAGTTCCTCATTCTACCGCTATTTATATTGATAATATCGATTATGACGCTGACCCTATTCATATCGTTGCTTCTATCATCGTTGAAAAGGATTCGCAAAAAGGCATTGTTATTGGAAAAGGAGGCAAACGTATCAAATTGATTGGCTCTAGAAGTCGTGAAGATATTGAAGCACTCCTTCATAAACATGTCTATTTAGAATTATTTGTCAAAGTGATTGATGATTGGAGAAATTCTTCTTCATCGCTTATTGATTTTGGCTATAAAAAAGATAAATAATGGAATTCATTATTTTAAAAATAAATGCATACAAAGAAAAAGATGCAATTGTGACAGCTTTTAATGATAAACAATCCATCTCTTTTTTGGCTAAAAGAATACTAGATCCAAAAAATAGTAATGCGAGTATTTCCACACCCTTATCACTCGCAGACATAACTTTAAATGATTTGAAGAATTATAAAAATCCTCTTTTAAAATCTTCTAAGCTCTTATTTACACCGATGAAGACTGATAATTCTTTACTTTACTTATCCGCTTTAATGCTCATTGATGAAATGATTTTAAAACTAACATTAGAAGAAGATAGAAATAAAATATATCTAGACTTAATAGAAGGGTTAAAACTCATCAAAAGTAGTGATGATAACATTTATTTTGTTTTGTTATCACTTCTTACTAAGATATTAAAAATTAATGGTTATGACATGGAAGTCAATAAGTGTATAAGCTGTTCTAATAAAAAAGATATCACTTCGTTTTCTTTTGAAAATGGTGGATTTTTATGCACTAATTGTTATCACGGAGTTAAGACATTTACTAAAAATGAATTAATGTATTTAAGATCTTTGTTTCTTAATAAGGGAATGAAAATGACTGATTTAGTGTTAAGCAAAAAAGAATACAAGCATCTTCTTCATAAATATATTGAATTTATCGAAGAATTTTTAGATGTGAAACTAAAAACTATTGATATTTTTTTCTTAGAATAAAATATTTATTCTAAAAATATAAAACTACACTTATAATAGGTTGACAACGCATATTTTTAACATTATTCTATTCGTGTTTCGTCTTTGACGGGAGGCTTATTTATGGAAAACAATTTTGACAAATTATGTACCCATTTCATTACTTCTGGATATTACTATCAAGGTAGTGAAATTTATGGAGGATTATCAAATACTTGGGATTATGGCCCTTTAGGTAGCGAAATCAAAAAGAATATTCGCTCAATGTGGTGGAAGAAATTCGTTCAAGAATCACCAACAAACGTTGGGATTGATGCAGCAATTATGATGAATCCAAGAGTGTGGGAAGCGACAGGTCACGTTAAAACTTTTAATGATCCTCTTATCGACTGTAAATGTTGTAAGATGCGCTTCAGAGCGGACCAATTGATAGAAACTCAATTCCCTGATGCTGATGTCGCTGGAATGACTAATGATGACATGATGAAATTTATTCGTGAACATCATGTAAAATGTCCTAATTGCGGGAAAGAAGAATTCACTGATATTCGTCAATTTAATATGATGTTTAAAACCCATATTGGAGTTACCGAAGATAGTAAATCTTTGGTCTATTTAAGACCTGAAACCGCTCAAGGAATGTTTGTTAATTTTAAAAATGTTTTAAGAACTACCCGCAGAAAATTACCAATCGGTATCTGTAATGTCGGTCGTGCTTTTAGAAACGAGATTACTCCAGGACAAATGACATTCAGAATGAGAGAATTCGACCAAATGGAAATGGAATTCTTTTGCAAACCCGGCACTGATTTAGAATGGTTTGCGTATTGGAAAAAACGTTGTTTAGATTTTGTTAAAGATTTAGGAATTAACGAAGAAAGACTCCGTTATCGAGATCATGAACCTCAAGAATTGGCTTTTTATAGTAAAGCCACAACCGATATTGAGTATTTATTCCCGTTTGGCTGGGGCGAAGTGTGGGGAATTGCTGATCGTACCAACTATGATTTGAAACGACATATGGAATATAGTGGTGAATCCTTAGAATATTTAGAAGCTGAAACCAATGAAAAATACATTCCATACTGCATTGAGCCATCAGTTGGCTTAGACCGTTTAGTGCTCATGACCTTATGCAATGCTTATGAAGAAGAAACACTTGATGGTGGAGATACACGTATTGTTATGCATCTAAATCCTCAGGTCGCACCTTATAAAGTAGCTATTTTTCCACTCTCTAAGAAGTTAGAAGAGAAGGCTCGCGAAGTTTATAACATCCTCGCTAAATATATGAGCGTTGTTTATGACGATACTGGTAGCATTGGTAAAAGATATCGCCGTCAAGACGCAATTGGAACGCCATTTTGTTTAACAGTGGACTTTGATACCGCTAATGATAATGCTGTTACAATTCGTGATCGCGACAGTATGCAACAGATTAGACTTCCAATCACTGAACTAGTTAAATATTTAAAGGTAAAAATCTTCTATTAGTAATTAATTAGTAGTTTTTTAGTAAAAGATAACATAGTTATATGCCATTTGATAATTCATTAGTCTTAGAAGTATTAAAACACGCTGATATAGTGAAAATTATATCTAGTTATATTGCTGTTACCCAAAAAGGGAAGAGCTATGTTGCTATTTGTCCTTTTCACGATGACACCAATCCTTCTTTGTCTATTTCTCCAGAAAAGCAAATCTTCAAATGCTTTGTTTGCGGAACTGGCGGTTCAGCCATCACCTTTGTTCAAAAGTATGAACACATCTCCTTTTTTGAGGCGATGAAAAAAGTTGCTGAATTATCAAATTATCATAATCCCGCTTTAGAAAATGTCACTTTTAACAAACCTGTTGATGAACGTCGACTCACCTTATTAAAGTGTCTTCACGATTTAACTTTGTACTATCAATTTTCCTTGTCCACACCGGAAGGAAAAGAAGGTTTAGATTATTTTGAATCGCGTCATATAGATGCCGCTTTGCGCGAGAAATATAAACTTGGATACGCTAATAAAGATGGGAAAGCGACTTGCCAATTCCTATTAGCTAAAAACCATTCTATTAAAACAATTGAAGATGTTGGCATTGCTGTATTAAGTGGACAAAATTATATCGATAAGAATCAAGGCAGAGCTATTTTTCCAATTTGCGACGCAAATGGAGAAGTTATCGGTTACTCTGCTCGAAGAATAAAAGATGGACCAGAAGCTAAATACGTCAATTCTCCTGAAACATATTTATTTCATAAAAGCAGTGTTTTATACAATTATCACATCGCTAAGTCTGCTTGCAAAGTTAAAGGCTATGTCTATGTTTTGGAAGGCTTCATGGATGTCTTTGCTTTGGCGCGAATTGGAATAGATGCTGCAGTGGCCATCATGGGTACCGCTTTAACCGATGAACATATCACTATGTTAAGAGCGCTCAATGTCGAAATAAGACTTTGTCTCGACGGAGATTTACCAGGCCAAACTGCAATGATGAAAATTGCTCAATCGTTAGAAAACGCTGGATTGTCATTTAGAATTGTCGATAATCAAGCCAGTAATATGGATCCAGATGAAATATTGAATAGTCAAGGTCCTCAACAATTAACAGCATATTTAAACAATTTGCTTTCTAGGGTTGACTTTGCTCTTAATTATTACACCCGTAGCAATCCATTAAAAACTATCGACGAAAAAAAGCAATTGTTAAAACAATTCATTCCCATTCTTTTAAACATAAGAAGTCAAATCGAATTTGATGATTATTTAAGAAAGTTGTCTCGCATTACTGGATTTGATGTTGAATCGATTCGAACTGTTGTTAATACCGCAAAAAAGAACATCTCATTTGGACATCCTTCCAAAGTTGTCGACATGTTCCATCCTGAAAGAAAGATACTTAGGAGGCTCGAAGCTGCGGAGCGTGAGGTTTTATATCAAATGATTAACAATCGCGCCGCAACGGCCTTTTATGAAGAAAATATTGGTGGTTTTTATGATAATGTTTATCGTCAAATCGCTAATTTCATTATCGAATACGTCTCTACTCATAATGAAATTGATGTGACGGGAGTCATCGCTTCCTTAGAATGTAGCGACCTTGAGAATAAAGACCAATTGATTAATGAACTAACTGAAATTTCTTTAGAAAAGAACCATCCAACTCAATGTTCACAAGAATTATTAACCAATTTATTAGATTCCATAAACGAAGAAAAAGAAAGAATATTTGAGGATGATACGCTCAATCAATCTTTAGCAGGAAAAGACCCTCTTGAGCAAGCTCGAATATTAAGTGAATATAATCGAAAAAAAGTAAAGAAAAAGAAATAGGAGGATATAAAACATGGGCAGAAAAAAATTAAACGAAGAAAAGGAAGCCCCTAAAGAGAAGAAAAAAGTAACTCCAACAAAGGAGAAAAAGGTCAAAGTTAAGAAAAAGGATGACGATGAAGGTGCCATTCCCAGCTTTGACGCTATTAAAAATTCTCTTCTTAAAAAAGCTAGAGCTACCGATTCCATCTTACAAAGCGATATCTATGATGCTTTTGAAAATTATGAATTAGATGATGAATCTATTAAAAAATTAATGGATGAATTCAAAGAAAACGGAATCGAAGTTATAACTGATGAAGATGAGGAAGATGAACCATCATTAGATGATATTTCTGATGAAAACATCAATTTAGATGAAAACGCTGAAGACGATGAATTTTTTGATGAAGACTCTATTACCGATGAAGAAGAAGTTGAAGAAGATATCGATATTGAACACCTCGATGCAACATTAGGCGGAGAAGTAAGAGTTAATGATTCGGTGAGAATGTATTTAAAAGAAATTGGTAAATACCCCTTACTCAAACCTGAAGATGAACCAATCTTAGCTAAAAAGATATTAGAAGGCGATGAGGAAGCTAAACAAAAACTCATCAACGCTAATCTTAGATTAGTGGTCAATATTGCTAAACATTATGTCGGTCGTGGAATGGCGTTTCTTGATTTGATTCAAGAAGGCAATCTTGGCTTAATGAAAGCGGTTGATAAATTTGATTACACCAAAGGTTATAAATTTTCTACATACGCTACATGGTGGATAAGACAAGCGATTACACGTGCTATCGCCGATCAAGCTCGAACTATTCGAATTCCAGTTCATATGGTTGAAACAATTAATAAGATGACTCGAGTTCAAAGACAACTCATTCAAGATTATGGCCGCGAACCTACCGCTGAAGAGATTTCTGAAGCCATGCACGGAGAATTATCACCTAAACGCATCCGCGAAATTCAAAGAATTGCATTAGAACCCGTATCTCTTGAAACTCCAATTGGAGAAGAAGATGATTCTCATTTAGGTGATTTTATCGAAGATAAGGATAACGAATCTCCTGTCGACTTCACTACAAAACAACTTTTAAAAGAAGAATTAGAAAATATCTTAAAAGACTTATCTGATCGTGAAGAAAGAGTGCTTAGACTCCGCTACGGACTAGATGATAACCATCCGCGTACCTTAGAAGAAGTAGGCCGTGAATTTGGGGTTACTCGTGAAAGAATTCGTCAAATTGAAGCTAAAGCTATTAAAAAACTTAAGCATCCAACTCGTCGAAAAAAATTAGGTGATTATCGAGGAAAATAAGATGAAACTGTCTAAACGTTTAGAAACAATTCTCGATATGTGCCCACATGGTGTGGCCGCTGATGTTGGTAGTGACCATGGCAAATTGATTATGTCTTTATTCTTAGAAGGTAAAATTAGCCATGGTTACGCTATTGAAAACAAAAAAGGCCCATTTGAACGTTTAGTAAAAGCTTTAGAAGAAGAAAAATTAATCAATGATATCATTCCTCTTTTTAGCGATGGTATTAGCGATATACCTAAAAGTGTCGACATCTTGATTATTGCTGGAATGGGCGGAAATACTATTGTTGATATTCTTAAAAAAGATGTCAGTAAACTCAAATACGTTCAAACCATCATTATTGACGCTCATACTTGTATTCCTTTGGTGAGGAAAGAAATATCTGATCTCGGCTTTGTCATCGCTGATGAAAAAATAATAAATGAAGATAATATCTATTATGAAATAATCAAATTTATTAGAAGTGATGTAGCATTTTATAACGATAGCGACATTGAATTTGGACCGATATTAAAAAGTCAAAAGCCATTAGCGTTCCGTGAAAAATATGAACGTAGATTGCTTGAAATTGATATGCTTTTAAAATCAAAAGAGCTTCCCAAATCTAAAATCAATGCACTTTTAAAAGAGAAAGAAAGAATTAGGGGGATACTCTAATGGAAACGATGATTATTTTACGAAAATTATCTAAACGTTTTCCAAAACGTTACGCAAAGATGAATCATGACCATGTTGGTTTAATGACGGGTAAACTTCCTAAAGAAGTGCATAAAATCTTGCTTTGTTTAGATTGCGATGAAGAGATTTATAACATTGCTAAAAACGATAAGCCGGACTTAATAATTTCTCATCATCCCTTTATTTTTGGTACAAAATATCAAGTATTCAAAAGAGATTTGGCTAAGAAAGACCTCTGCGAAAGATTTGATAAGTTAAATGTCCCTATCTATAGCATGCACACTAATTTTGATACTGGTTTAGGCGGGATGAACGATGCTTTAGCGGAAGCTCTTAATTTAAAGGACATCAAAGTCATTGAAAAAGACATTATGATGCGTGGCGGAATACTTCCTAAACCTATGGAAATCGTCGAATTTGCTAAGTACGCTAAAGAAAAATTAAATGTTGATTATGGCTTACTTTTAAATTATGGAAAGCCAATTATTGAAACTGTTGCCATCATTGGTGGAGGCGGCTCAAGAGCGTGGAGTATTGCTAAAGAAGAAGGTTATGACATTTATATCTCTGGAGATGCTCCTCATTATGTTAGAAGAGATATTGTAAATAACAAATATAATTATTTAGATTTACCTCATGAAATCGAGAAAATCTTCATGCCAACAATGAAAAAACTACTTTTGGAAATAGATCCAAACTTAGATATAAGAATAGTTGACCACGAAAAATTACCGATTATAATTCATTAAAATTTTATTAACAAAATCATATATGTTGTTGATCACTGATATGGGAGTTGATGCTCCAGAAGCAATGACAACATATTTTTTATTATATAAAACTTCTTCGTCTAGCTCATCTTCATTACTGACCATAATACATAAAGTATCGGGATGAGACGATTTAGCGATTTCAAATAATCTTTTAGTGTTACTAGACAGCTGATCGCCGACAACAATGATTAAATCTGCGCTATTGTCTATATGCATAACAGCCTCTTGTCGTCTCCTCGTGGCACTACATATTTCATCATATATCTTAGCTTGTGGAAAATGATCGCATATATCTTTATGAATATCAGATAATGACAAGAAATTTAATGTAGTTTGATTTAAAACAATAACATCTTTATTAGTAATTTTTTGGTAGTTTATTAGTAGTTTCGTGTCATATAAAATAACGTTTTTATTAATCGAAAGTGCAGCTTCTGTTTCTGGATGCTTTTTATTCCCAATATAAATTACTTGATGGCCTAATTTTATCTCTTCTTTAATGATATCTATATTTCTTTTTACTCGTGGACAAACAGCATCGTATACAATGACATTCTTCTTTTTTAAAATGTCATTAATCGATGTTTTATGTCCGTGTGCTGGCAAAATGACCACTGAATCATTTGGTATTAATTTTTCAATTCGTTCGTTACTTGCGTTACTTATATCGATTGTTTCAATTTTTTCTTCTCTTAATTCATTTGTTACAATTTGATTATGAACAAGCATTCCTAAAATGATAACTCGTTTATTTTTATATCTTTGACGAGCATCTCGGGCTACTTTGAGTGCTAATTCGACACCTGAGCAATATCCTTTAGGTTCTAATATTTCAATTTTATATGCGTTTTCCATCACAAATTGCCTGTATAATATTATCATATTTAAGAGGAAGAAGTAATGAACGCAATAATAAAAATTAAAGACTACGGAACTATAACAGCAACGCTTTGTCAAGAAGAAGCACCTTTGACTGTTGAACATTTTATAAATTTAGCTAATAAGGGCTTTTACAATGGATTAACTTTTCATCGCATTATCAAAGGTTTTATGATTCAAGGCGGCGATCCAAAAGGGAATGGAACTGGTGGATCTGGCCATACCATAAAAGGGGAATTTAAAGTCAATGGTGTCGATAATGGTTTATCGCATAAAAGAGGTACGCTATCGATGGCTCGTGCTTTAGATTTTGATTCTGCTGATTCACAATTTTTTATCATGCATAAAGATGGAGAATTTTTAGACGGCCAATATGCTGCTTTTGGAAAAGTAATAGAAGGAATTGAGGTTGTGGATAAAATTGCTTCAGTAAGAACTACTCCAAACGATCGACCGATTGAACCGGTAATTATTGAAAGCATAACTATTAAATAAGGATTGATATATGGAAGAAAAACTTTATTTAGGGTGTCATGTCTCTATGAACGCTCCGTTATATTATCTAGGGAGTGTAAAAGAAGCGCTCAGCTATGGAGCAAATACTTTTATGTTTTATACCGGAGCTCCTCAAAATTCATATCGTAAGCCCATAGAAGAATTAAATATCGAAGAAGGAAGAAAACTCCTTTTTGAAGCTGGTATAGATGAATCGAAACTAGTGGTTCACGCTCCTTATATTATCAATGCCGCAAACGGAAAAAGAGAAGATTTGTTCGATTTGTCCATTAAATTAATTCTCAATGAAGTTAGGCGAACTGCATCTTTTCACGCTTCCATATTAGTTTTACATCCCGGGAGCCATGTTAATAATGGAGTTGATTTTGGAATTGAATCATTAGCGAAAGCTTTAGACATTGTTTTAGAGCAAGATGATTCCGATGTTAAGATTGCCCTTGAAACAATGGCGGGTAAAGGAAGTGAAATCGGAACTAGTTTTGAACAAATCAAGAAAATAATTGATTTGTGTAAATATAAAGATAGATTAGGCGTCTGTTTAGATACTTGTCATATTAATGATGCTGGGTATGATTTAAATAATTTTGATGATATCATGACAAAATTTGATGAAATTATTGGCCTTGACCGCCTATTAGTAATTCATATTAACGACTCTAAAAATGAACGAGGTGCTCATAAAGACCGACACGAAAATATTGGTTATGGAACAATTGGCTTTGATATTTTAAATAAAATTGTACATCATCCAAAATTAATGAATATTCCAAAGATATTAGAAACACCTTATGTTAATGAAAAACCTCCATATAAAATGGAAATTAGCATGCTCAGGAGTGGAAAATTTATTTCTAATTGGAAAGACAAATTATAATTTATCAATCTCTTCTTTTAAAGCATTAAAGGCATCTGCTTCTTTTACTTTTTTAATTATTTTGCCTTTAGAAAATAAAATGTATTCATTTTTTCCTCCAGCAATCCCAATATCGGCATTTTTAGCTTCGCCTGGTCCATTGACAACGCATCCCATCACCGCGACATGGATTGGTTTATTAATGCTCTCTAAATAATCCATGACTTTTTTTGCAAGTTCAGTGACATCGACTTGAGTTCTCCCACATGTAGGACAAGATACTAAAGTTGGATAATTTGGATATAAACCGCAGTCATGTAACAATCTTTTACAAGCAATAATCTCCTCTATTGGATCACCTGATATAGAAATTCTAATAGTATCACCAATTCCTTCTAAAAGCAGTGGAGCTAATCCAGCAGCGCTTCGAATAATGGCGATATCTTTAAATCCAGCTTCAGTTATTCCTAGATGAAGAGGATAAGGAAAAGTTGATGCCGCTAATCGGTAGGCTTCAATTGTTTCGAGTACGGAAGAAGCTTTTAAAGAGATAACAATATCGTAAAATCCTAATGATTCTAAGATATCGACATGCTTTTTTGCACTTTTAACTAGCTCATTTGCTGTATATAAAGATGAATAGTCATGAATTGAAGAATCTAGTGAACCTGAATTGACACCAATTCGAATCGGAATGTGTTTGGTTTTTGCCATATCAACCACTTGTTTTATTTTATCGATGGTGCCGATATTTCCAGGATTAATTCTTATTTTATCGACGCCTGCCTCCATGGCAAGGAGCGCTAATTTGTAATCGAAATGAATATCCGCCACTAATGGAATAGAAATTCTTTTTTTAATTTCTTTAATAGCTAATGCATCTTTTTCATCCATGACACTAACTCGCATTAATTCGGCTCCTAGTGCAGCACATTGATTTATTTGAGCACTAACTTCTTCATAATGCTCGGTTTTGATGTTACACATTGATTGGATGACAACTTTATTTTGCCCTCCAATAGTGAGATTTCCAATTTTTACTGGTCTAGTTTCTAAACGTGTTTTCATGCGCTTATTATATCATTACTTAAAAGTAATGAAAGAGGTAAAAAATTATGCTTTCCATTACTTGTTATCTATGATAATATAATTATCGCATTCGAGGAGAAAAGAATATGGCAAAGAAAGAAGATAGAATATCAATTACATTAAAATGCACAGAATGTGGCGAAGAAAATTATTTAACTTCTAAAAACAAGAAACACAATACCGAACGCTTGGAAAAGAAAAAATATTGTCCACGTTGCCGAAAAGAAACTCTTCACCGCGAGAAAAAGAAATAGAAATAGGGAGACCTATTTTTTTCTTATATGATTAGAATTATTCCTTTTATCTATAATGATGTAGACGATTTGTTCGCTAATACATATTTAGTTATTGATTCAAAAAATAATTGTGTGGTTATCGACCCTTCTACTGATTCTGATGGAATAATTAATTACATAATAAAAAATGATTTATCATTGCAAGGAATTTTACTTACTCATTCACATTTTGACCATATGCGAGGGGTTAATCGACTTGTTTCTTATTTTCATGTTCCATTTTATGTTCATGAAGATGATATTGAAGGACTAACCGATTACAAAAAGAATTGTTCTAATCAAGAAAAAAAGATAATTGTAAATAGCGAACCCACTAAGGTGTATGACGAAGAAAAGCTATCTTTACTGGAAGATGATATTTTAGTTATTCATACTCCGTATCACACCATTGGGAGCGTTTGCTATTATATTGATAAAGGCAAAGTCTTATTTAGTGGGGATTCATTATTCAAAATGATGGTTGGAAGAAGTGATTTGCCTACTTCGCGTTCTCATCTTAGAAAAGAATCTCTTCAAAAATTAATGAAATTAAATGACGAAGTAAAAGTCTATCCAGGCCATGGTAGATTTACTAATATTGGCGAAGAAAGAAAAAATAATCCATTTATTAGTCGCTGAGAAAGTCTATCTAGCCTAAAATAATTAGAATAAATTAGATTCGCTTAATCATATTGATATTTGCTAACTTTTCTAAAGTAAAAATAATCTTATTAAAGGCGTGGCTATAACAGCACTAGATCACATTACATTTTGGTTGATATAAGCCTAATAAGAGACATAAATGACACTAAAGTATCTTTTTGATAGCAAAACTATTAGTAAAAGTAGTAAATATTTTTGTATAATATTTAAGCAATTTTAAGAAAGGACAAAAATATATGGTTAATGTTACAGAATTAAGACCAGGAAACTTCTTTATTGAAGAAGGCAATATTTATCAAGTTCAAGACATTTTATTAAACAAAACAGCGATGAGAAAGATGGTCGCCAAAGTGAAAGTCAAAAATTTACGCACTGGAGCGGTCACTGAAATCTCACGTAATAGTGGTTATGCCATCGAAACTGTCAGACTTGATAAAAGACAAATGCAATACTTATATGATACTGGCGATTTTTTAGTTTTCATGGATCAAGAAACATACGACCAAATCGAAATTCCTAAAGAAAGATTAACTTGGGAAATTCAATTCCTCAAAGGTGAAGAAGTTGTGGAAATCACCGCTTATGAAGGCGAAGTCTTAGGTATTAACTTACCCGCCAAAGTGGCTTTAAAAATCGTTGAATGTGAACCTGCTGTTAGAGGTGATACCGTCAATAAAGCGATGAAAGATGCTACTCTTGAAACTGGATTAAAGGTTCGTGTTCCGCTTTTTATTGAATCTGGCGAAACAGTTTTAGTAAGAACTGATAACGGTCAATATGACGGAAGAGCTTAAGGAGAACTAACATGTTTATTACCTTAAATATGCCTGTAGGCAGTTGGATTGGGATTTGTGTTGGTGTTCTCATTGTTGGCTTGGTTTTAGGTTTCTTCGGTGCTCGATTTTTCTTAAAGAAACAAATTGAAAAGAATCCCCCAATCAATGAAGATATGATTAGAGCATTATATAGAAGCGTTGGCCGCACTCCTAGCGAAGCCGATATAAGAAGAACAATGAATGCTGTTAAGAGCAAACAAAGATAATTTATTTTACTCTTATTTGAATAAATCACTCGTCTAATTTAGACGAGTTTTTTATATCTTTAAGAGGCAGTGAATGCTTCAATTAAAGCCCTATTTTTGGCCACAATTAAAATGGACAAAATAAAAATCATGATATCGATTAGATATAAAACGATATTCATGTTTGAAGCAATTTTGTCTCATGTAGCGATTTAACGAACATTTTTATTGTATTTTTATTAAAATGTCAACCATAAACATAGATTAAATCAAACAAAATCGATAATAAAAGCCCTATGTTGATAATTTTTCCACACAGGGCTATATTAACTAAAAAACTACTAAATAACTACTAATCGTTATTTCATCCAAGTGATTTTTCTTTCTTCACCACGCTTTAATCTTTGGATGTTTTCTTTGTGTCTAAATATAATGATTAGACTCATTAAAGTCACTACGCTTGAATAGACATATCCACAAGTTAAGGTTGGCCCATACATCGGTAGCCAAGTTAGTTCAGTTGGTATTATTTTACATAGGATTAGGATTGTCCAAGTCCACGCAAAGATTGAAGCTAATATTGATGTTAAAATGCTTGTTATGGAAACGGTTTTAGTTAACTTTAAAAACAAGAAATAAAATAAGCCGGGAATAAATCCTAATAACCAAGAACTGAAAACTATTAGTCCCATAAAGACACTGACGCCTTTTCCACCTTTGAATTTAGCAAAGACGGAATAACAATTTCCAATCATACAGCCTAAAGCCGCTAACCAGTAGGCAGGCCATTGAATGACATAAGTAGCATTCGCGGATGTATAAAATTCTTTAGCGGTAGCGATTAAAGGTGATCCTTGATACATCGGTACAAATGTTAAGATTGCCCAACATATCCACATGGGGGCAACGCTTTTGAACATATCGAACAAGATGATGCCAAAGCCAACTTTCTTTCCCCATAATCGTCCCGCGTTAGTGCCACCTGGATTATGACTTCCATATTGAGTTATGTCCTGATGAAAGAATATTTTTCCAACCCATAGAGCTGTTGGAACTGAGCCAAATAAATAGCCGATTAATAAACAACAAATAGGAACGAATATATTATATAAAATAATATCCATCTTTTTCCCTCCTCGTGCGTGTAATTCACATGCATTAGAATATACTAAATATCTTTATGTTTTCAACCTAATTTGTGTATAATTAAAACCGTTTAGAGGATATAAATGGCAGAAAATACCAATAATATGAGATATGATGCTGATGATATTCATGTTCTTCAAGGACTTGAAGCAGTTCGAAAAAGACCGGGCATGTATATCGGCGGTACAAACATCAGTGGTTTGCATCACCTAATTTGGGAAATAGTTGATAATGCAGTCGATGAAGCTCTCAATGGCTTTGGCAATATCATCACTGTCACTCTCTATAAAGATGGAAGCTGTTCTGTTCTCGATGAAGGCAGAGGCGTTCCAGTAGGAATTAATAAAGAAACCGGAAAATCAGCGGTTGAATTAGTGTTTACAGTTCTTCATGCTGGTGGAAAGTTCGATAATAACGTTTATAAAAGCGCTGGTGGATTACACGGTGTCGGTGCTTCTGTTGTCAACGCTTTATCTAGTTGGTGCGATGTCACCATTTATCGAGATGGTGGAATATATCATCTTCGATTTGAAAATGGTGGCAAAATAGTCGTCCCATTAGAAAAGATTGGAACATGTAAAAAACATGGTACCTTCGTTAGATTTAAGCCAGATAATACAATCTTCCCCAATACTGAATTTAAATGGGAAACCATTTGCAATAGATTACAAGAGTCAGCCTTTTTAATGAAAGGTGTTCGCTTTGTTATAAACGACGAAAGAAGTGGACAAAAACAAGAATATTGCTATGAAAACGGACTTAAAGAATATATCGCTAATGTCAATGCTAATAAAAAACCACTAAGCGATATCGTTTATTTTTCTGACACTGATGACGCCACACATATTGGAGTGGAAATCGCTCTTCAATATTGCTATGAAGATTATAATGAGACTGTTTTTTCTTATGCCAATAACATCCGTACTAGAGATGGCGGTACTCATGAAGTAGGCTTTAGAAGTGGAATCACTCGCGCCGTCAATGATTTTGCCGAGGAACAAAAACTTCTTAAAGGTAAAAAATTAGAAGGAACGGACATCCGTGAAGGTTTAACCGCTATTATATCTATCAAACATCCTGATCCGCAATTTGAAGGGCAAACTAAAGGCAAATTAGGGAGCCCGGAAGTTACGCCAATTGTTCAAAATATCATCTATAATAAATTCACATACTATCTTACTGAAAATAAAGAAATAGCCTTAAATATTATTAAAAAATGCATCGATTCACAAACGGCTCGTTTAGCGGCTCGTAAAGCTAAAGATGAGGCTCGTTCAAATAAAAAGCCAAAAGGTGAAATCATATTAAGCGATAAATTAACTCCTGCACAAAGTAAGGATTATCTTAAAAATGAGTTATTTATTGTTGAAGGAGATTCCGCTGGTGGGACCGCCAAAAAAGGAAGAGACCGCATTCATCAAGCAATTTTACCATTACGCGGCAAACCGCTTAATACTGATTCCATATCTTTAGATAAACTTTTACACAATGAAGAAATTGCTACTATTATCAATACCATTGGAGCGGGTTATGGACAAAGCTTTGATGTTAACGACATTAGATATGGCAAGATTATTATTATGACTGATGCTGATACGGATGGAGCTCATATCCAAACTTTGCTTTTAACTTTCTTTTATCACTATATGAGGCCTTTAATTGTTACTGGCCATGTTTATATTGCTGTTCCGCCTTTATATCGAGTTTTTAAAGAAGAAGGAAGAAAACTCATTCAAGAATATGCTTGGGATGATGATGGATTAGAATTAGCCAAGAAAAAAGTGGGTAGTGGTTATCGCATTTCCCGTTATAAAGGTTTAGGAGAAATGGACGCGTTTCAATTAAAAGAAACGACTATGGATCCAAAAACTAGATTATTGATTCGCGTCGACATTGAAGATCCATTTTTAGTGGAAAAACGCGTTTCTATTTTAATGGGAAAAGACGCTAGTATGAGAAAAAAATGGTTAGAAGAAAATGTTAATTTTAATGAAGTTGATACATTTATCAAGGAGGTAAAATAATGGCTAAGAAGAAAGACATTAATGATGAATTGCCCCTTGAAGAAAATATTTCTGTCGAACCTTTAGAACAAGTAATGGGCGATAGATATGCAGTCTACGCTAAATATGTTATTCAAGATCGTGCTATCCCAGATGTTAGAGATGGCTTAAAGCCTGTTCAAAGAAGAATTATTTTTTCCATGTACAAAAATGGAAACACCTTTAATAAACCTACTAAAAAATGCGCTCATACCGTTGGAGCGGTAATGGGAACTTATCATCCTCATGGAGATACTTCCATTTATGAAGCTTTAGCCCGTATGTCTCAAGATTGGAAAGTAAGATATCCACTTATCTTTTTCCAGGGCAATAATGGTTCAATCGATGGAGATTCACCAGCAGCATATCGTTATACTGAATCTAGATTAAGCGAATTATCCAATGAATTGACTCGTGATATTGATAAAGACACAGTGGACATGCAACTCAATTTCGATGATACCGAATTTGAACCAATTGTTTTACCCGCTCGTTTTCCTAATTTATTGGTTAACGGCACTGAAGGTATTGCTGTTGCTTTAGCTACAGAAATTCCACCCCACAATTTAAAAGAAGTAGTGGACGCTATAATTTATAGAATCAATCATAAAAATGCCGTTATTGAAGATTTGCTTCAATTTGTTAAAGGTCCTGATTTTCCTGGTGGTGGCATTATTTATAATAGTGAAGGATTGCAAAACATTTATAAAACCGGAAAAGGCCGAATTGAAGTTTGTTCAAAATGTGAAATCATCCAAAATAAAGATAATCAACAAATTATTATCAGCGAAATACCTTATAAAGTGGTAAAAAAAGACCTTGTCTATGAAATAGACAAAATTCGGGCCTCAAAAGCGATTGACGGTATTATTGAAGTGAGAGATGAATCTAATTTTGAAGGTATTAGAATTGTTATTGATATCAAAAAAGAAGCGAAAGCTAATCTTATTCTCAATTATTTGATGCAAAAGACAATGCTTCTCACCTCCTATAGCGCTAATATGGTGGCGATCGTTTCTGGTAGGCCTAAAACTCTTGATTTGCTTCAATTTATCGATGCTTATATCGATCATCAAGTCGATGTAGTAACTAGAAAAACACGATATGACCTCAATAAATGTAAAGATAGACTCCATATTGTTGATGGCCTTATCATCGCATCTTTAAATATCAATGAAGTTGTTGATATCATCAAAAAGAGTAAGGATAAAGCTGATTCTAAAATTAATTTAATGAATCGTTATAATTTCTCTAACGTTCAAGCCGAGGCCATTGTCACGATGCCTTTATACAAACTCTCCCATACCGATGAAGAGATTTTAGAAAAAGAAAAGATTGAATTAGAAACTAATATTCATAGTTATGAAGAAATATTATCCGATTCAAATAAACTAAGTCGCGTTATTATTCAAGATTTAAAGGCTATCGCTAATAAATACGGAGATAATCGTCGAACAGTTATTCAAGAAAAAGAAGAAATTAAACCGATTGATAAGCGCGAGCTCATCGCAAAAGAAGAAGTGGCTATCGCAGTCACATTTGATGGCTATATCAAACGTTCTTCGGTTAAATCGTATAGAGGAAGTAACGAAGGCAATCCAGGTTTAAAAGATGGAGATAGATTAATCGCTAAAGGCTTAATAAATACTACTGATTACATCGTGTGTTTCTCTAATTTAGGTAATTACGCATGTATTCCTGTTCACTCCATTAATGAAAATAGATGGAAGGATGAAGGCGTTCATCTCAATTTATTTGTGACACTTTCAGCAGGAGAAAAAATTATTAAGGCAATGGGATTTTCTTCCTTTAGAAAAGATTTGTTCTTAGCAATTATAACTAAAGCTGGTCAAATTAAAAGAATGCCTATTTCTTCAATAGAAGAAACAAGAAGAAGTAAACCCGCTAAATATATGAAATTATTATCAGGAGACGTTGTTGAAAATGTTTCATTATTATCTGGTAATAGCGACATTTTAGTGGTTACTACATCGGGAAACGCTTCTTTATATAATGAAAATGAATTAAGCATCACTGGCCCAAAAGCGGGCGGAGTAAAAGCGATTAACGGCTTAGCGAATTCTTCTATCGCAGCAATGTTTACTTTAAATAGCGATGAGCATAATAAAATTGCTTTATTTACCGACAAAGGACATATCCGTATTTTTGATACCAATAAAGTAAATAAAACCGCTAGATTAGGAAAAGTAACATCCGTTTGCCCATCTTTTAAAGGCGATCCTCATAAAGTTGTCGGTGGATTTATCATTCCTAAAGTTGACTCGTTAGATGTTAATTTATATTTAAGCGATAGAAGCTTATTTATTTATAACTTTAATGACTTTAGGGTAACCGATGTTATGTACGCAAAACGAAATATTGATTTACCAGCGAAAATGAATATTTCACATGTTTACGATACTTCTTTACTTTTAATCAATAAAGATATCTCCGCTTTCTCAATTTCACTAAAAGAAGATAATATTAATGATACTGAAGTTAATAATGATGTTAAAAATAATGATGAAAACGCTCCTTCAACTACCGAGTCTAATAAGGATGAGACGAGTGAAGGCAAGTTTGAACAAATTTCAATATTCGACGATTTAGATGACGATTAAATCAATACTTTAGTAAAAAAATAGTAGTTTTTTAGTATATATATTTGACCGATTTTATGTTTCAAAAATTCCCAAGTCTTTATTATTAATAAAATCTCTATCAAATACTCAATTTTTCTTTTATCATATTTGTATGTTTAAAAGTTATATTCCATTTCTTTACGCTAAATCGATATATGAGATACCGCCTATTTTCTTTTCTAAGACTTTAAAGGTGAAATACATTTTGATTGACTTAGATAATACTTTAGATAGTTACAAGTTGATGACTCCAACCGATATAGCTAGAGATTATATCAAATCTTTAATACTCGAAGGGCTCATTCCAATAATTGTTTCTAACAATCGTGGGAAAAGAGTTAAATCGTACGCTGAAGCATTGGGATTAACTTATCTTTCTAAGGCTTGTAAGCCGTTCGCTTTTAAAATTAATAAATTCATTTCACTTAATAATATCTCTAAGAGTGATATTATATTTATAGGTGATCAAATGATGACTGATGTCAAAGCTTGTCATCGTGCGAGAATTAGAATAATTCTTACTGAAAAAATCGTTAAAGAAGACCAATGGACAACACATATCAATCGTCTTATCGATAGAATTATTCGACATTATCATAAACGCAAAGGCAATTTAAAAAATTGGAGAGAATACCATGGCTAAAATTAGAAGACTTATTCGCTGTATGAAGTGCGGTGTCGTCCTTCAAAGCGATGATGAAAATAAAATTGGATACATTACACCTGAATATTTAGAAGAAGCAGGCCCATCAACTTTGCTTTATTGCAATAACTGCTATAACAAATTACAGGCTTTAAATGCTGGTTCTTTAGATATGGCAGTGGATCACGCTATATCTAAAATATTAGATGATGCAGTTGCTACTGATGCGTTAATTCTTTGGGTAGTGGATTTATTTTCTTTTTCAGGAACATTAAATTCTGATATCGTCAAAAAAATAAAGAAATTAAACGTTATTGTTTTAGGGACAAAGAGCGATTTATTCCCCAAAAGTGTCAATCGACAATATTTAGAAAATTTCATTCGCGATTCATTTTTGGATGCTGGAATTAAACCAGTTGGTGTTTATACAATAGGTGGATACGATCAAGATAAAATCGAATATTTGTCTAAACAATTAAATGTTCTTCGAGCGGGCCATGATGTCTATATGATTGGTAATTTACTATCTGGTAAAACCACTCTTATTAATAGTTTCCTAAAATTTTACGAGAATAAATCAAGATGGGAAATTAAAACCATTACTTATCCAGGTACTAATGTCAAAGTGATGGAAATCCCTCTTACTAATTCATCATTTTTCTACGAATTACCAGACTTATCTTTATCGACATCCGTGCTTTCTAAAGTTGAGAGATCAGTTCAAAAAGTATTGATACCTTTAAAATCAATAAAGGTCGAAGCTAAAACTATAAATGTTGGAGAAGGTGTTTCGTTTGGTTCAGTTGCATGTGTTATTCTTCATAAAGGAAAGACTACTAATTTTAAGATTTATTCCGCTCCTAAAGTGGAAATTAAACGATTGAAAGAAGAAAAAATCATTAATTTAATGAATGCCATTGCTATTAATTATCATTTTGCTAAACCGCTTAGTAAAAATCTTAATACCGTTAATGATTTCGATATCTTTGAATACACAATGGATAACGATAATAAATATCATGATATATCTATTGAAGGTTTAGGCTGGATTACCTTGTTAGGTAAAGGACAAATCATTCGCGTGGCTATACCGCGCGGCACAGCCTTAAAGGAAAGAATATCAAGAGTTCATAAAAATGATTAGTAAAGAAGAAAAAAAGCAATTAAAAGCTCTCGCAAATAAAATACAAGTCCGCTATCAGATCGGCAAAAACGAGCTTACGGATAGCTTGATTTGCGTACTTGACAATGCTTTAAGTGCACGAGAACTAATTAAAATCGATGTCATGCGTGGTTACACTAACGATATTATGGAGCTTGCTTTAGACTTAGCAAGTCAATTAAATGCTGAAATAATCCAAGTTTTAGGAAGAGTAATTATCTTATATCGAAGAAATAATAAACATCCTAAAATTCTATTTAAAAAATAAATATGAATATCATTTTATTCGGTGGTGGATTTGATCCGTTCCATCTTGGTCACCTCAATATGGCTAAATCTGCCCTTAAAAGGCTCTCTGGACGCGTTATTATTGTTCCGGCGCGTATTTCTGTGTGGAAAAGTGATTCACTTAATTGCGATGATAAAGTCGAATTAATTAAACTAGCTATACAAAACGAAAGTAACATAGAAATATCATTATTTGAAATCAATAATGAAAAACCCATCACTTATTCAGTTGAGACAGTCAAACATTTTAAAAACCTTTATCCTGACGATAAATTATATTTATTGATTGGTAGCGATCAAGTTAACGAATTTCATCGTTGGAAAGATGCTTTAGAGATTTCTAAGCTCTGTCAAATCATTTATTTTCCTCGGCCTAATTTTAAAATAAGTGATGACAATATCAAACAATTCAATATCCAAGAACTACAAGACGTAGTGGAGATTGATGCTTCATCTACTGACATAAGAAATTTAAAAAGGCTTCCATTAACTAAAGAAGAAATATATTACATTGAAAATCATAATTTATATTATATGAGCAAAGTCAAATCATTCTTAGATGAACATCGTTTTAATCATTCTAAGCAAGCTGCACATCTCGCATATGAAATTGCTTTAGCTAATAATTTAAACGATCCTGATAAATATTATATTGCAGGATTACTACATGATATTGGTAAGAATATTTCAAAAGTAGAAAGTTATGATATTATCAATAAATATTATAGCGAATATCAAGATATAAATCCCGTTTTGATACATCAATTCATCGGAGAATATTTAGCTATTCATGAATTCAATATAACCGATAAAGACATATTAAAAGCGATTAAGTACCACGCAACTGGAAATGAAAATATGAATAATATTGGAATGGTGGTGTACGCTGCTGATAAAATCGAGCCCACTCGTGGATTTGATTCAAGTGAACTAATATCCATGATGAAAAAAGACTATAAAATAGGTTTTATCGAAGTCTTAAAAGCCAATCTAGAATATTTTAAAGAGAAGCAGATTGATTACAACAATAAATTAACCTATAAATGCTTATCATTCTATTTAGGAATTAAATAAATTCAATGTAGATTAAAACATATTAAATCGAAATGGATATTCAATTGGTCGATGTTATTTTGCGATAATATATAAACTTCGCATAATTGTCATTATGTTAACCAAATATATATAATTATGTGATACGAACATAATAAAAAAGATATTTAATAGTTATTAGATTACATTTGATGGGCTAATTATTGATGAGTTTTCCACCAAAACAGGGTTAATTATAACTACTAAATATCTACTAATAAATTTAATACCGCTTTTGCTACATCCCTGTAATGTAAGCAATGTAAGCTTTTAAAATAAGAGATACTTTATCCTCTTTTAAATATGGGATAAGGACATTTTCATTGTTGAAATCGTATGGAAATGTTCTCTCATTTAACCGAATTGGGACTTTACTTATAGGAATCATTCTTATTTTATCGATTGTTCTGATTTGACTGATTGATGCTTTATAACTCGATATATTGATATGACCTTCTAATAAGCCAATGGCTAATTCAAATGTCTTTAAACGGTCGCCTGGTTGTCCTTCTTTAAGCGGACACACAAGAACTTGTGGATTATAAATACTAGAATCCTTTAACACAACTCCATAATTAATGGAAGAAATTTCATTATTTGTATCTATTCCAAAATCAAATAGATAAACTTCCCCCTTTTTGATCTCGTAGCGTGTTTTAAAGCGTGTATGGAATTCCATATATTCTATTTCTCTTTTAATCCAATTAATTTCATCGACAGCTTCTTTTCTTTTTAATAATCTTCTTGTGACAAATGTGCTGCTATTTTCTTCTGAAACGTTAAATTTAGGCTTTAAAAGTAGAGCCCCGCTATTTTGTAATTCAATTTGTTTTTCCATAAATTATCTCCTCATTATATAAATAAGAAGAAAAATGGCAAAAATTACGAAAAAAGTTTTATGGTCTTATCTATAACAATTATATTGTTATCTTTTTTTAATTTTGTTATGAGTCTAGATAAAGCTTCGCGAGAAACGTGAAGCGTTTTAGCTAATGTAGAGATACTTTTATAAGTGTAAACGTTATTATGTATGCTTAAAAAATAAAAGAAGCGATCTTCGATTGAATTAAATGACAATAATTTAATAGTTATATTTAATTTGATTGAAATATCTGATTGATAGCTAAGATAAGCTTCTAAGAAATTCTTATTATTCATCAATAATGTCATAAGTTTATCTTTATTGATGATGTAAATTAGACTATCTTTTGTAGCTAAAACATCACCTTTATAAAACGGGTTTGTTGAAAAAATAAGATTGTTACCAAACATTCCACCACTATTTATTGAATTATATATTATTTCTTGCCCATTAGAACTATAACTAGCAATAATCAAATTACCACTATTAACAATTCCTATTTCGTGGCACTTTTCTCCTTCATAATAAAGCATTTCTCCTTTTTTAATATCTTTCTTTATAAAGAGATTTAATTCGTCAGTTGATAACGTTTGCAAAATATTTTTCATAATGTGATTTAAATCACACATATATCATAGCATATTAAGATAATATGTTCTAATAAAGAAGGAAAATAAAATATATGAAAACATTCTTAAAACTAATTCCAACATTATTATTAATTGCCTCATGTCAAGGAAACGCTCCTGTTGATACATCTAATTTAAAGATTATAGCCCCTGTTGGAGCCCCGGCTTATGCTTTTTATAATTACGCTCAAGAAGAAAGATTTGAAACAAATGCGTTACCTAAAAACATTGTCGCTATGATGAGCAAAAATAGTGATAAAGATATTGTTGTCATCGATACCACTAGTGGAATTCAGGCAATAAATAATGGAGCTCCCTATAAATTAGCGGCCACAGTTACGTTTGGTAATTTTTATATTGCTGCGACTGGTAATGATGATGACGGAATCATGAATAAAGGAGATACTATTGTTTTATTTAATAAAGGTGGCATTCCTGATATTTTATTCCACTATTTATATGGAAATGATTTTGACGAGAAAATCGAATATGTCGCTGCTGTTAATAACGCAGCTGCTTGTTTATCAGGCACTAACGTCGCAACCGGTAATAGAGTTGATTATGTTTTCTTAGCGGAACCAGTTCTCACTGTTCAATTAAAGACTTATCCTAACGCTAAGATATACGCCGATATTCAAGATGAGTTCAAGAAAAAATCGGATGGTAAAGAAATGATTCAAGCTTCCTTATTTATTAAAAATAGTGTTAATACTACCATTGCTAATCAATTTTTAAAAGAATTAGAGGCTAGTATCGAAGGTGCGATAACAGATTCAACTAAGATTAAAGAAGCCTTAGAAGGAATGAATGATGAAGAAATAAAGAATAAGATGGGTGCACCTCTTTCTATTGCTGTAGCGGTCACTAAAAAGAATAATGGATTAGGCCTTGGCTTTAAAAAAGCTCATGAAAATAAAACAAATATCGATAATTTTGTTAAACTATTTAATATAAATGAAACTAGTGAAGAAATTTATTTTAAATAAAATAAGCTTAACCATATTTGGTTTGATTCTATTTTTTCTCATTTGGGAAATCATCTCGCTATCTAGTAAAAATGCGACCATGATATTTCCAGATCCTTTCGTTACTATCAAACAAGCATTTATTTATTTAGGCGAAAGCTATACTTATAAATGCATTTGGGGGACGCTTAAAAGAACATTAATTGGGTTTATAGTTTCTTTTGTATTTGCTTTAATTATTGGTGTTATTGTTGGTAACTTTACTCAGGCGAAATATATCTTTAATCCCACTGTTATTGCTTTAAAAACGATACCCACTGCTGCACTAGTATTTATATTCCTTGTCATCGGTGGTGCTAAAAATACACCAATATATATTGTTGCCCTTATTTCATTTCCTATCTTATTTGAATCAATCGTTGGTGGTTATTCCAATATTGATAAAGATATTAAAAATGTTTTAAAGGTTGATGGGGGTCGCTTTTTCTACGACAATATCAAAGTAAAATTACCTTTAGCGTTTCCTTATATCGCTGTTGGAATCGCTTCTTCATTTGCTTTATCTTTTAAAATTTCCATCATGGCGGAAGTCATTGCCGGGAGCACATCTCCTGGCTTAGGTTCGGTAATAAAAGCCAATCAAAATAGCAATCCTTCAAATATGGTTCCAATATTTGCTTATTCTTTTATTGCTATTATTATCGCTTCATTGACTTCTTTAATTGCTTATTTAGTAAAGAAGAAATTTCCTCAGTTCACTGGTAAATAAAAAGCCACCTAAGTGGCCTTGATTATCTATTAGTTGATAACAATTCTTCAATTGGTGTCCCAATGAGATTGTTCGGTTTTACTAAATTGAAGTTTTTTAAAATTGTTGCGCCGATATCGGCAAATGAAGCTCTTTCTTCTAAATAAGTACCATGATTAATTGATTTAGAATACATGATTAATGGGACTTTTTCGCGAGTATGATCAGTTCCACTCCAAGTTGGATCGTTACCGTGGTCAGCAGTAATAATTAATAAATCTTTTTCATCAAGATAAGGAAGCAATTCTTCAACACGTTTATCAAATCTTTCGATGCATTCACCATATCCTAAAGGGTTGCGTCTATGTCCATATTCGCTATCAAATTCCACTAAGTTGACAAAACATATGCCTTTGAAGTGATGATTTTTTGCTTCGTTTATGGTTTTATCCATTCCGTCTTCATTAGAAATAGTTTTTTGAGTGTTAACTACTCCATATCCATCAAATATATCGCTAATTTTACCAATACAGCTCACCATGTAGCCATTATCTTGCAATACATTCATCGCTGTTGGTATGGTTGGCTTGAGCGCCAAATCGTGGCGATTTGGAGTTCTTTTAAAATTAGTGGGGTCTGTTCCAACGTATGGTCGAGCTATAACTCTTCCCACCATCCATTCTGGTTTCATACATATTTCTCGAGCAATTTCACAGCATCGATATAATTCTTTAACACCGGTAACTTCTTCATGAGCGGCAATTTGAAGAACAGAGTCTGCTGAAGTATAAACGATTAAAGAATTTTCTTGCATTTGCTCTAATCCTAATTGCTTGATGATTTCAGTTCCAGAAGCAGCACAGTTACCAATCACTTTATGCCCTGTTCTTTTTTCTAATTCATCAATGAGTTCTTTTGGAAAACCGGTATCGGTGAATGTTTTAAATGGATGAGCGGTATAAACTCCCATCATTTCCCAGTGACCAGTCATCGTATCTTTACCGTTACTTTCTTCTCGACTGCGAGCGACATAAGAATGAGGATGACTTATTTTAGAAGTACCAATGATTGGCGCTAAATCGCCGATGCCTAATGAATTTAGAGTGGGGATATTTAACCCGTTTGGCATTTTTTCAGAAATATGAACTAAAGTATTGCTACCTTCATCACCAAATTTTGCGGCATCTGGTTCGTAACCAATCCCAACCGAGTCAGCAACAATAACAAATATACGATTGTAAATAGACATAATAAGTTAACTCCTAACGCTATGAATTTTACTCTATTTTTGCTTCATATACAAATCATAAGCACTGAGAATTCTCTTGCTTGAGACATGGGTATAAATTTGAGTTGTGGCGATATTTGTATGGCCAAGCATTTCTTGCACAGCTTTTAATTCAGCGCCATTTTCGAGTAAGTGAGTGGCAAAACAGTGACGAAGAGTATGAGGAGAAATATTTTCTTTAATTCCGACTTGCTCGGCATATTTTTTAACTTGTTTAAAGAAATAGACGCGAGATAAAGGCTTGCCGTATTTAGATAAGAATAAATACTTAGATTTATTACCTGGATTATCTTTCCTCACCTCTTTTAAATATTTTTTAATGTAATCTAAGGCGAAATCTCCAAGTGGGACAGTTCTTTCTTTAGCGCCTTTTCCAAAAATTGTAACTATACCTTTTTCTAAATCCACTCGTCCTTTTTCTAGATTTAATAGTTCTGAAACTCGTAAGCCGCTGGCGTACATTGTCTCTAACATAGCCCTATCTCTAATTCCATCTTTCTTTTTCATATTTGGAGCATTTAAAAGGAGTTCGACTTCTTCTAAAGATAAACAAGTTGGTAAACGTTTTTCCTTTTTCGGAGGCTCGATATCTGGAATTTCTTCATTTAGATATCCTTCCTTTTCCAAAAAGAGGAAAAAACTTCTTGTCGAAGATAATCTTCTCAAAGCTGTTGAAACGCTTTTTTGCTCTGATAATTCGTAGCGGAGAAATTCTAATAAGTCAACCCCTAATATATCTGAGACATAAGTTCTTTCTAACTTTGATTTTTTATAAAAATTCATCAACTGTTTAATGTCATCTAAATATGAAGATACTGTTTGTTTTGATAAGCCTTTTTCAGCATAGCAATATTGGCTAAATAAATCGATAGCGTCAATTATTTCCATATCATTTCTGTCCTTTTACTTCGCTTGCTCTTATTAATAATGGTTTTTTCAATTTTCGATTCAGTTCATTTATTAATAACTTAGTTGCACTTTCTTCTTCATGCTGTTCATAATCAAATAGTGTCATTTGTATGACTATGTCTTGTGGATTGATGAGATTTTGTAATGTCACGCCGATGGCTCTTATAATCATATCAGCGCAATTATCTTCATATAGTTTCATCGCTACCATAAATATTTCATCGAAATCATTTGTCGCTTTCGATATCGTTTTTGACTTATTGTGAGCCTTATAAAAAGTATCTTTTACCATGATTTGAATAGTTGAGCCCTTTTTTCTTTCCTTAATAGCTCTAGAAGACACTTCTTTACAAAGCATTTCAAAAGTAGAACGAATGATTTCTTCATTATTTGTATCTTCCATTAAAGTTGTAGAATTGCCGATCGATTTAGCGTCTTCAGGTACAACTTCTACTTCATCACTCCCGTAACCTTGTATCCAACTTTTTAAGACGTAATAGAATTTTCCTAATATATTCATCGTTTCTCTATCATCGACTTTACATTTATTAATGAAATCTTGGATGGTATTAATTCCGATGTTTTCAAGTCGAGGAGCGGTTTTCTTACCGATTCCATACATATCCCCGATTGAAAGAGGGCCTAATATTTTAGAGATGTCTTTTTTGCGTATAATTGTTAATCCCATTGGCTTTTGATAATCGCTGCCCATCTTTGCTAAAAACTTAGTTGGACCCACTCCTATCGAACATTTTAGTTTAGTTAATTTAAATAATTCGTTTTGAATAGAACGGAAATATTGATTTACATCGCTGACTTTTTTAATTTGTTCAGTAAAATCGGCATATACTTCATCAATAGAAGCGACTTCGATGATTTTAGTATATCTTTTAATGAATTCGATAAATTCATGACTCTTAGTGTAATAAAAAGAAAAATCGACGGGTTTAATGATGAGGTTTGGACATAAATCTTTAGCCTTATTCATGGGCATACCGCTTTTGACGCCGTACTTTCTTGCTTCATAAGAACAAGTAGAAACTATTCCCGCTCGTCCTTCATGGCCTACCGCTACCGCTTTATTTACCAATGAAGGATCTTTTATTTCTTCACACCTAACAAAGAATGCGTTTAAATCGATATGTACAATAACTTTTGACATATCTACATTTTATTACAGTCCTTAGATTATGTTAACCAGATATTAAGAAAGCAAATCGATTAGATTGTTAATAGATAAACCGAGTTCTTCGATTTGTTCTTTAATTGTCGCTTGTTTAATGACTTGAGATGGAATTGCTTTAATTTTAATATCGCCTTTATAATTTAAAGAAATTAATTTACTCGTTAAATAAGAAGCAAATCCTTCTTCAGTGCCATAAATATCATATATGAATATTTGTTCATATGTTAATAATTCCATAATCATTTCTTCATCCATTGGCTTTTGATAAATGGCATTAATTAAGGTCACGTTTTTATTTAATTCTATTAATTTCTTTTTTAGTTCAATGGTTACTGGTCCAACTGAAACGATCGCGGTTTTATCACCCTTTATTTCTTTAAGCCATTTTCCATACGTTAATGGAACTATGTTTTGTGGCGTAATAGAAACAAATTCACGCGGATATCGAATAAAAAATGGTCCGTGTCCATTTAAAGAATCTTGCATTAAATAAAATGCTTCCTCTTTTCTTGAAGCCATACAAACTGTCGTATTTGGCATCCCAATTAAAAATTCTTCATCGAATATTCCTTGATGAGTTTCACCATCATTTCCCACTAAACCGGCTCGATCAATTAAGAATGTTACATTCAAATTCATTCTGGCAATATCATGATTAATTTGGTCATATGCACGTTGCAAAAATGTCGAATACATTGAAATAATAGGATGATATGACGAAACCGCTAATCCGCTTGACATGGTAACCGCATGTTCTTCAGCTATTCCAACATCTAAAGTTCTTCTTGGGAATTCTTTAAAGACTGGATTCATATATGAACCAAATCCGGTAGCGGCCACTAATGTCATGATTTTATCATCACATCTCATTGCTTTTAAAACTTCTAAAGAGTATATTTCAGACCAGGAAATTAGATTATTACTAGCGTTATTTATAATTCCATTGTCTTTATCAAATCCAGATATTCCGTGCCAAAACCCTCTTTCATCTTCTTCGGCTGGGGTATAGCCTTTCCCTTTAACGGTCTTTATATATACGATTGTGGATTTATCGTTTTTCTTAGCCCTTAGCATGGCTTTTTCAACAGCTTTAATGTCATGTCCATCAACTGGGCCAATGACTGAATAATCTAAAAAATCAAAGATTGTAACTTTAATTAAAACCCGTTTAAACCAATTCTTAATTTTAACTGTTCCGTCATATATCTTTTTACCAACGCCTGTCTTATACATGATTTTCTTATAGAAATTTTTACTTTTTCTATAGAAAGATGAGGTAGAAAATTTACGGAACAATCGAGCGATTCCACCTACTGAAGGTGATATTGACATCTCGTTATCGTTAACAACAATAATGATTTTGTGCTTTAAAGAACAATTGAAATTAATAGCCTCCATTGATAATCCATTCACTAACGAGGCGTCGCCAATAAAAGCCACTATCTCATATTTTTCGTTATTTAAATCTCGAGCAATTGCCATTCCTTCAGCGGCACTTATGCTTGTTGATGAATGACCGGCTTCATAATGATCATATTCAGATTCATCCATTTTTTGAAAGCCGCTTGGACCATTCTTGCATCTTAAATTTTCTAGACTGCGTCCAGTTAAAATCTTATATGTATAGCATTGATGGCCAACGTCAAAGATGATTTTATCTTTACTGAAATCTAAAGCTTTACAAATACCAATTGTGGCTTCAACTACTCCTAAATTAGAAGAAAGGTGTCCACCATATTTTGAAGTGATATCTAAAATATAAGAACGGATATCGTTGCTTAATACGTTTAAGGAAGAATAACTCATCTTTTTTAAAAACGAGGGATCTTTTATTTTATGTAAATCTATGTGCTCTAATGGTTCCTTTTTCATATACTAAATATCTACTAAAAATATACTAATCTTTTGTATTAATCACCTTTTCTATTTTTTCTTCAGCGCTGTTTAAGACTTTTTCTAATTTAGAGATTAAGGCTTTTCCTTCTTCATATAATTTAAGACTTTCATCTAAAGATAAATTATCATCTTCTAATGAAGAGACGATTTCATTTAATTTATTTAAATCTTTTTCAAAATCAATTTTCTTTTCCATTCTTTTAATTCTCCTTTTTATCAACTACACTAATTAATTTTCCGTCTGATAAGACTGTAACAATATTTTCGCCTTTATTTACTTGCTTTATGTTTTTTAAAGGATGGCCTGAAGCATCAAGAGTAATGGAATAGCCTCTTTTTAAAATATTAGTGGGACTAAGCGCTTCTAGATGATTACTAATTCCATCTAATTTTAATTTATGTGTTTTAATAATATTCATTATATTATCATTTAATTCTTCTTTATAGCTTTCTAATAATTCATTCGCGGATTTGACTTTATCGATAAGTGCTTCTTTCATACGCGTTTCAAAAAGTACGAGTTTATCGAGTATTTCTCTTTTATCCACTGTCGCAAGCTCTGCAGCAGCGGTTGGAGTTGAAGCCCTTTTATCCACTACAAAGTCAACTAAAGTAGTATCTATTTCGTGACCGACTGCACTGATAACTGGCATTTTAGAAGCAGCAATGGCTCTTACCAAGGCTTCATCATTAAAGGCTGATAAATCTTCGCTAGCTCCCCCACCACGTCCAATAATGAGGGTATCTAAAGGATAAGTTTGAGATATATTAAAAGCTTTTAATAATTCTTTAGGAGCATTTTCTCCTTGTACCGATGAAGGAAAGACATAAATATCCGCTACTGGATATCTTCTTTTAATGTTGAATAACAAATCTTTGATCGCTGCACCATTTATCGCTGTAATAATTCCAATGGCTTTTGGGAAAATGTTTATTGCTCTTTTTCTAGATATATCAAATAAACCTTCTTGTTGTAATTTCTTTTTTAATTTCTCTAATTCGATGAGCTGGTTTCCTTTTCCAACCGGCTCCATTTCATAAACTGTTAGCTGATAATTACCGCGCGGCACATAAACATCTAAAGATGCATATAAGATGACTTCATCACCGTTTTTTATTTCAAAAGCCATCTTTTTAGCGTATTCGTAAAACATCACTGCTGAAACAGTTGATTCGTCATCTTTTAAAGAAAAATAGATATGACCACTTGGGTAAGGTTTAAAATTACTAACCTCGCCTTTAATATAAATGAATTTTAAGTCTGGATTGTTGTTTATGGTCCTTTTAATGCGAGTATTTAGTTCACTAACCGATAATACCGCTTTCTCAAAAATCATTTTAGAGCCTCATCGAGAATGGCATTGATAAATTTAGCTTGTTTCTCATCGATATATTTTTTAGCAAGATTAATAGCTATGTTAATAACGATCTTTTTATCGACCTTTTCTACAAAATAATAATGAGAATAGCTCATGATAAGTATACTTCTTGTTAACAAAGGTAAACGTTCCCATTTCCATGAATTTAATTTAGGCAAAAACGCTTCTTTAATTTGTCCATATTTACTTAAAGCATGGCCAACGCTATCTTTGATATATAATGGGACTTCTTCAAACGGACATTCACATAACTCAGACATTAAAAAAGAAGCAGAGCGATGATCTTCACTCTTACTATTTTCAAAGTCATTTAATTCATTATAAATGACAGTCATGATAATAAAATGCTGTTGGTTACGTGATATTTTCATTATTAAACAATTGATTCAACTTTAACGATTATATCTAAGGGAACTTGTTCTGTAGTCATCATTAAGGTGTGATAAATTTCTTGTTGGATGTGTAAAGAAACTTCTTGTATGTCTTTTCCTTTAGCGACATCAACCACGACTTTAATGTGAACAATACCTCGTCTAATGTCGGTTTGAACAGGTCGATTTAATCTAAAATATTGATTTTTTTGTAATTTTTTCTTTGATTCAGAAATTCCTTCAATATGAGATAAAGAATTAGCAACTAGTGTTTCGAAAACATCTTCTGAAATTGCTAATTTTCCTTTTTTGGAATAGGTATCAATATAAACAAATCGAGCCATAAGATTTTCTCCGTTATTAACTATATATGAAATATATCAAACTTTCAAAATAAAGTAATTGAGAACTCTAATTATTTTCTTCATCTTTTAAAGCGGGTTCCTCGTTAAAAGCATTGAAAACTTCTAAAACTTCTTCATATTCATCATCATCTTCAATATCTTCAAGATTTCCTTCATCGTCATATGACATGACCATTACTTCATCTGGATTATTTCTTTCATAGAAGAAGACATATTTCTTATTTCTTTCTTCATGTTCATAAGTGAATAAGATTTCCATTAAATGTTCGACGCCATCTTTATCTTCTATCACTATTTGCCTTTCATCGATGTCTTTCATTTTTGTTTGCTCCTTACATATGTATCCAATATTTCGCATGCTGCAATTCTATCGACACTTTCTTTTCTTTTTTGAGAAGAAACATTTAAAGTAGAAAGAGTGCGATGAGCTGCAACTGTGGTTAAACGTTCATCCACTAAAATTATATCAAGAGTGGGATCCTCTTTTAAAAGAGCCTCTTTAAATTTTATTACTGATTCCGCTCGCGTTCCAATTTCACCACTTAATAAAAGCGGGTAACCTAAAGCGATAGTTTTTATGCCCTTATTTAAAACAACTTCATGGACTCTAGCCCTGGCTTTACTATATTGGTTCGCTGGAAAGTGAAATGTCTCTAAGCCGTGAACAAAACCTAAAGAATCGCTATAAGCAATTCCTAAAGTAGTTGTTCCTAAATCTAATCCAATAGCTTTCATTATTTATATAATTCCTTGGCTTTAGTTATGGCTAAGGATATTTTATCATTATTTTTGCCAGCACCACTAGCCATATCGTTACGTCCTCCACCACTTCCTTCAAGAACGTTAGCTAATTCTTTGACAATTAAGCCTGCTTTATAATTTTGTAAAGCTATTCCGTTAACAGAAACGACAATGGGTATATTGTTTTTATTTTCTCCGAATAAAACGATGACACTATCTCTATGAATTTGCTTTAATGAATCAAGTAAAGAAAGTAGACTATCGCGAGAGAAATTATTCATCTTAGCTACGAGATAATTGATTCCATCTTTTTCTACAAATTCATTTTTTAAATTATTTGATAATGAAGCGGATAATTTGTTTGTTAACGTTTCAACATTCTTTTTTATTTCATTTTTTTCATTTAGTAATGAAGCAAAACGCGTATTGACTTCAGAATATGAGGATGCCCCTAATTGATCTTTGATGTTATTTAAGATAGCTTCACGATGTTTAATTAATTCATAAGCTCCAAAAGATGTGCGAGCTTGAATTCTTCTCACCCCTGAAGCAATCGATTCTTCAAATTCAATAGCAAACATTCCGATTTCTTCGGTATTTTTTACATGTGTTCCCCCACAGAATTCTTTAGATACATCGCCAAATGTTACGACTCTAACAACGTCTCCATATTTATCATCAAATAAGGCTTTTGCTCCTATTTTTTTAGCTTCTTCAATAGGAAGAACTAGTGTTTTTTCAGGAATAGCTTCACTAATCCATTCATTTACTTTTCTTTCAACGGTTAATAAATCTTCGACACTAATTTTTTCAAAGTGCGAAAAATCAAAATGGATGTATTCATCACTGACGTAAGATCCGTGTTGAGCGATATGATCGCCTAAAACATCGCTTAAGGCTCTTTGAAGAAGGTGAACTGATGAGTGATTTCGCATAATCTTTTTTCTTCTTAAAATGTCGATATTAAGAGTAAATTCGTCACCTACTTTAACTTCTCCGTATAAAACAGTTACATGATGCAAATGTTGTTTGTTAGGTGCTTTATTAATTGAAGTTACTTTTAATGATGTTGTTTCATTTGAAATGGTTCCGGTATCGGAGATTTGACCACCACTTTCGGCATAAAAATTAGTTCTATCAAAAATGATTTCACCTTCATTAGTTAATGAATCGACTTTCTTTCCGTTTAAGAACAAAGCAACTACTTTCCCTTTAAGTGGTTCGACATCGTAAACAAATTCACTTTTAACAGTGCAGTCTAATAAATCCTTTGATTGAGAAGACATGCTTTGCAAATCACCTCGAGCGTTTCTTGCTCTTTGCTTTTGCATTTCCATTTCTTTTTCAAAACCTTCTAAATCAACTTCGACATGATGTTCTTCACATATTTCCATAGTTAATTCCTTGGGAAAACCAAAAGTATCATAAAGCTTAAACATATCTTTGCCTGATAAGACATGATTATTTTTGATTAAATCGAGCAATAATTCTTCGCCGTTTTTAAGAGTTTTGATGAATTTTTCTTCTTCAGCTTCGACCATTTTAGAAATGAATTCTTTCTTAGTTTCTAAATAGGGATAATAATCTTTCATTACTTGAGCAACAGTATCCACTAATTGGTATAAGAAGGGATGATTGATGCCTAATACTTTTCCGTATCTTTCCGCACGTCTTAACAAACGTCTTAAGACATATCCTCTTCCTTCGTTAGAAAACATCTCTCCATCAGCTAAGGCAAAGGTAATAGCTCTAATATGATCAACAATAACGCGGTATGCTAATTTATTATCTTCATATTTAGTATTATTCATTTCTTCAACTTTTTTGATGATAGGAAGAAATAAGTCGGTTTCAAAATTGCTATCTGTTCCTTGAATAATACAAGCTAAACGTTCTAATCCAGCACCAGTATCGATATTTTTAGAAGGCAATTCTTTATAATTTTTTCTATCCACTCCTGGAACAGCGTTATATTGAGAGAAAACAATGCCCCATATTTCGATGTAACGGTCGTTTTCAATTTCGTCTTCAATTAGTTTAATACCTAAATGATTAGGATCATATTTTTCACCTCTATCAAAGAAAACTTCAGTGTTAGGCCCACAAGGTCCTTCTCCAATTTCCCAAAAGTTGTGTTCTAATGGAATGAGATGAGATTCTTCAATACCATTTTCCATCCAATATTTTTTAGCTTCTAAATCACTTGGGTGATAAGTCATATATAATTTTTCTTTGGGCAAATCGAAATATTTTGGTGATGTTAATATTTCTGTAGCGTAAGCAATGACTTCTTTTCTAAAATAGTCACCAATTGAGAAATTGCCTAGCATTTCAAAGAATGTATGGTGTCTAGCGGTATGTCCAACATTTTCGATATCATTAGTCCTGATGGAACGTTGGGAGTTAGTAATTCTTCGAGAAGGTGGAATTTCACTCCCGTCAAAATATTTTTTTAGAGCCGCTACTCCGGAATTAATCCATAATAAGGTTGGATCATTTTTTGGAATAAGAGATGAACCAGGTTCCACATGATGACCTTTACTTTTGAAAAACTCTAGCCATGTTCTTCTTATTTCGTTTGCGCTCATATAATGCATAAATCTTTACCTCCACAAATAAAAAGTTCCTTGTTAAGGAACGACATCAGCCGCGTTACCATCCTTTTTCGTAAATGTATTACGCTCTTAATTTGACTTCTTACACGAGTCCAGCGGCGGGTGTTAATCGCTTCCAGGGAGTGGCCTATCTTCTCAATTATTTATCCTTTCCAGCGTACGGATAATCTCTATGATAATTAATGAAGACTTCTTTCCCTCATTGAATTAATTCAATATTAGAATATTTTTTAATAAATGTGAAGAAAATTAACAAATAAAAAACGCTATCTACAAAGCATTAAACATATATTTAAAGGTAGAATTTATAGCATCTTTTTTATTAACTTACAGCTTTAGCGTTTTGAATGCTTTAGTTTTCATTTTGATTTTTATATATTTCGATTATTACTCATCTTGAAAAAAACTGAAAGGTGATGATTGCTGATGTTTTATAGAAAAATTATTAAAGAATTTGAAAAGTGGAAAGAATCTAACAAAATTAAAAAAAGAGCCCTTATTATTAAAGGATTAAGACAAATTGGTAAAACTACTATTTCACTTGAATTTGCTAAAGCTAATTATTCTAATATCGTCTATATAAATTTTATGACGGATAGAACGTTAAAAAATATATTTGATGGAGACTTAAATGTCGACGAGCTAGTCATGAAAATGTCTGCCGCCTTACCAAATTCTCGCTTTATTCCTGGTGCCACTGTAATTATATTTGATGAATTACAAGAATGTGTAAATGCTCGCGCATCTATTAAACCATTTATGCTTGATGGCAGGTTTGATATCATCGCCACCGGCTCATTAATTGGCTTAAGAGGGTATAATAAAAAACAATCTTACGGTATTCCTACAGGTTTTGAATATATTTTTACGATGTATCCGATGGATTTTGAAGAATATTTATTAGCCAGAGGTGTCGATGAAAATATCATTAATTATTTAAAAGATTGCTTTAAAAATAAGAAAAAAATAGATCAAAGCGTTCATATAAATATGTCTAATTATTATAAAGAATATTTATGCATTGGAGGCATGCCTGATGCGGTGAATACTTTTTTATTAACTCACGACATGAATCGAGTACATGATGTTTTAAAAAAAATTTTGGAACAATATAAAGATGATTTTGGCGAGCACTTAAATATAGATGAAGACCCAATTATCAATCAAATTGAATTAAGAAAGATTGAGGAAATTTATAGATCGATACCAAAACAATTAGCGAAAGAAAATAAAAAATTCCAATACAAAATTATTGGTAAAAACGCTGTTAGTAGAGACTATCGAAATGCTATTACTTGGCTTGAAGAATTTGGTCTTATTAAATTATGCTTTAATCTTAATGCTTTAGAGCTACCTCTTGACGGAAATGTTTGCGATAATATTTTTAAAATATATGTCGTTGATAGCGGGTTATTTGTAGCTATGCTTGAAGAAGGTAGTGTAAATAATATAATCAATGGCGATTTTAAAATTTATAACGGCGCTATCTATGAAAACATAGTTGCGGAAGCGTTTGTTAAAAATAATAAAAATCTATACTATTAAAGAATTCCGAATTCTGGACACTATACGCCTAGGGTTTTAGCTAATTCATC